>JAZKEH010000120.1:0-5169 GCA_040387155.1 Pseudomonadota bacterium
AGCCGTCAGCCGTCAGCCGTCAGCCGTCAGCCGTCAGCCGTCAGCCGTCAGCCGTCAGCCGTGTGCCAACAACTAACCCTGTACGCCCGCACTTTCCAGTAGCGCCGTCAGGCTACGCACCGTCGGCGGTGTCGCCAGTGCCTTGCGCAAACTGATATTGGCAGCGAAGCGCTGGTTCAATGTCAGCACCAGCGTTGCGCTTAACATCGAGGAGCCGCCGAGATCAAAGAAACTGTCGTTGGGACCCACACCCGGCACTTCCAGCACTTCGCAGAAGATCTCTGCCACCTGGCTGGCGATGCCGTCGAGCGGCGCGTTGTGCTCGACCAGTTCCTGCTCTGCCAGTTGCAGCAGCACCTTGCGATCAAGCTTGCCACTGACAGTCAGCGGCAGCGTGTCCACCACCAGATAGCGATGCGGCAGCATCCAGTCCGGCAGTGAAGACGCCAGCCAGCTGTTGAGCGTGTGGGTGGTTTTGTTCGGTGCACCTGGACGGCAGACGATAAACGCCAGCAGCTGCGAACCCGTCTGCAACGGTTTCACGGCGCAGGCGACCTGCAGTAATGAATCGTGCTGGCGCAGTCTGTCTTCGATCTCTTCCAGTTCGATGCGATAGCCATTGACCTTCACCTGGTTGTCGCGGCGGCCGAGGTAGTGCAGGCGGCCGTCAGCATCCTGCCGGCACAGATCGCCGCTGCAGTAGTAACGCGCGCCACTGTCGTCGGCGGTCAGGAATTTGCTGGCAGTCAGTTCGGTTTCGCCGACATAGCCGAGACCGACACCGCAGCCGCCGATCAGCAGTTCATCACCATCGAGTGCTTGTGCGCTGTAGCCAGGCAAGGCCTTCCCGATGCTGACGATGGCGGGAGCGGCGGTATCGATGTCAATGGCGCCGACACGATGCGCAGTTGCCCATATGGTGCATTCCGTCGGGCCATAGAGGTTCCACAGTTCGGCACAATGCGGCAGCAGTTGTTCCGCGAGCCCTTGCTTAATGCTTCACCGATGCTGATCGCCAGACGCGGTTGGCACGTTGTCGGCCATGGTTGATTGCACAGCAATTGCCATAGCGACGGTGTGGCCTGCACGACGTCAACCCGCTGGCGTTCGATCAACTGCAACAGCAGCTGTGCATCGCGGTGTTCATTGTCATCGGCCAGCACCAGGGTGCCGCCGTAAGCGAGCGGCGCCAGCAATTCAAACAGGGAGATATCGAAACTGAAGCTGGCGGCGGCCAGATAGCGCAGACCGTTCGGCAGTGACCACAGTTGCTGTACTGACGTGAAGAACAGCGAGAGATTGTCATGGCTCAGCAGGGCGCCCTTCGGTGGGCCGCTGCTGCCGGAGGTAAACATCAAGTAGGCGGGTGAGTGTGGCTTCAGTGCGCGCGCGGTATCGAGAATGTCGCGTGGTGAGGGTTGGCCCAGCTTGTCCTCACTGATTGGCAACACGACGATGAGTGCGAAGGGAAGGCTTTCCATCGGTTCCTGCAGCTCGGGTTGCGTCAGCAGGAAAACGAGATTGGCAGAGTCGCCAATCTGGCGGAGACGATCACGGGGTTGCTGCGGATCGAGCGGGACAAAGACGGCACCGCAGTGCCAGATCGCCAACATCGCTGCCAGTTGTTCCGGGCCGCGTTGCATGCAGACGCCGATGCAATCCCCGCGCCGGACGCCGAAGTTGCGCAAGGCCAGCACCAGCAGGTACGTCTTGTAGAGCAACTGACCACTGGTTATGACCTGCTCGCGAAAACAGATCAGCGGATGTTCGGGATTGCGCCGCAGTTCAAGCAGCAAGCCGGTAATGAAGGAGCGGGGGTTCTTGACGTCCATATGTGCACCAGACTGTTTCCATGTCTACCCCACAACATAGTAGGGATATGGAAACTTGCCAGTTTTTTTCTCGTCTTGTTTGTGAGGGAAAATCAGGTTTTGCAAGACAGAGAAAACGACAGCAAAACGCCATCGCTTGAGGACTTTCAACCGGGCAGACAATTAATGCCTGGTTTCAGCCATGCCCCGCTTTTGCGAGGTCGATATGCTGGGTGAACAACGCCAGAAACTCATCCTGGCGATGGCTGGCCATCAGTACGGTGGTGAGTCGCTGGCTGGCGAGATGTTCCAGAAAGTAGCGCAGACGGGCGCGGTTGATGTCGTCGAGTCCCTGGGTGGGTTCATCAAGAATCAGCAGCACGGGTTGCTTGACCAGGGCGCGAGCCAGCAGGGCCAGCCGTTGTTCACCATACGACAGTTGTTTGAACGGCACGTCGTCGCGACCGCCGAGTCCCACCAGTTCCAGCCAGGTTCTGGCGTGACGGATATGACTTGCTTCGACGGCATCGTAGAGCCCGATGGTATCGAAGAATCCCGATAGCACGATGTGCAGCGCGGAGCCGGGCACGCGGTGATCGCGATGCAGGGCGGGCGTCACGATGCCCATCTTCTTTTTCAGTTCCCAGATGGTTTCACCGCTGCCGCGCCTGCGGCCGAAAAGTTGCAGGTCATTGCCGTAGCACTGCGGATGATCGCCGGTCAGCAAGCCCAGCAGCGTGGATTTGCCGGAACCGTTGGGTCCTGTCAGCAAGGTATGCGAACCATGTCGCACCGTCAGTTCGATGCCGCTGAAAATATTGGTTTCGTCGTACTGCACATGACCGTTGTGCAAGATGATCAAGGGGTCCTCTACTGGCGGGCGCGGCAACGCTTCCGGCCACGCGGGCAAGGTGCTGCTGTCGAAATTCAGCAAGGCTTGCACGGCGGGATCGCTGCGCATGTCTTCGATACGGCCGGCGACGAGTAGCTCGCCGTTATCAAGCACGGCCAGATGGGTGTGCCACGGGAACACGTCATCCAGCGTATTCAGCAGAAACAGCAGCGTCATGTTGTGCTGCGTCAGCACATCGGCAAAAAAGGCAGAAAGGCTCGTGCGCATGTCACGATCCAGACTGTCGAAGGGCTCATCGAGAATCAGCAAGTCAGGTTGTTGCAGCCACTGCTGGGCGAGCAGGGTTTTGCGCGCTTCCCCACTGCTCAGCTGGCGATAGCCGCGTTGCAGCAACGGTTCCAGGCCGAGGAAGCCAAGCGACTCCGGTAACGCCTTGTCCACCTGCAACAGTTCAGCAACCGTGGTGCCGATGTCGGCGCCTTCCATGAATTCGCTGTCGTCATCCTTCAATTCCTTCTCGAAGAAACGCTGCTGTTGTTCAAATGACAGCAGGCCGATCTGGCGAAAGCCATGGGTCAGTGAACCGGTCTTCGGAGGTGTCTTGCCTGTCAGTACATTGGTCAGGTGATGCTTGCCGGCGCCATTGCGGCCAATGATGGCCCAGCATTCTGTGGGTTGGAGTTGCCAGTGCGGGATGGAGATGGACTCAGTGTTGATAGCGCTGGCAAGCAAGGGCTGGGCGGGCAATGACATAGAAGGACAGACAACGAAAGCAAACCGCAATTATAGCCACGAGCATCGTGGCGGAATTAACCAACATTGCGTGGCTTGGCTCGGCGACATTGGCCACTGACACGCCGCGCCACCCTTTTATTCTTCAATCTCAAAGGCTTACGGACAGGAATTATTGGCATGGCCTGTGCTTTAATAGTCAGGTTTGCTGGCAAGTCCACTCGTTGATGCTCGCCAGCTTCGCCGCAAATGGTTTGGTTTACCGGATTTGGTTACAGGAGAGGGCGCTGCAGGCCCCGTTACGCTTATGAATACATCCAGCAAATATTTTCCCTATTACCTGTCAGCCGCTATCGCCGGCGGCATCGCAATCTGGATGCTCAGCGGCATGTTCAGCAGCGAGGACGAGTCCGCTGCAGAAGCGGAAGCAGCTGAGGCAGCCGCTGCCAATACCCGTCAGGCAGTGCGCGTGCAGCAGATGAACGCCAGCACCATCACGCGGGAAGTAGTGGTCAGTGGTCGCACGGCCGCCAACCGCACGCTGGAACTGCGCGCCGAAGCGGAAGGCATCGTTCAGCAGTTGGGCACTGAGCGTGGCAATCCGGTAAAGGCTGGCGACGTGATAGTGAAACTCGACATGCGCGATCGCAATGCGCGTTTGAAAGAAGCCGAGGCTCTGGTTGCCCAGCGCGAACTTGAATCCAAGGGCGTCCAGAACCTGCGCACGAAACAGTTCACTACTGAAGTGCAGAGTGCTGAAGCCAATTCGCGACTGGAAAGCGCGCGGGCAGCGGTTGAGCGCATCAAGCTGGAAATTGCCAATCTCACCATCAAGGTTCCCTACGATGCTGTGCTGCAGGAACGCGCCGTTGAAATGGGCAATTTCGTCCGTATCGGCGACACCGTGGCCGAGTTGGTAGATCTCGATCCCATCATCGTCATCGGTGAAGTCAACGAGCGCGAAGTGGCGGCGATGCAAGTAGGTGGCAAGGGTGAAGCGGTCTTGGTCGATGGCCGTCGCATGGAAGGGACTGTGCGCTATCTGGCGCCGAAAGCCGATGCCGGTACTTTGACATTCCAGGTAGAGCTGGCGATTCCGAATCCGGACAACAGCATTCGCGCCGGCATGACAGCGCAACTGCACCTGTTCGCCAATACTGTCAGTGTGCATAACCTCAGCGCCGCGTTGCTGACGCTGGCAGACGACGGCACCATCGGCGCCAAAGTGGTCGACAACACGGATACCGTGCGTTTCTTCCCGGTTGAAATCGTCGGTGCCTCACCGGAAGGTTTGCAGCAGGTGAGTGGTCTGCCGGATTCGATTCGCCTGATCACAGTGGGTCAGGGTTTTGTCACCGAAGGCCAAAAAGTAAATGCACAGATGAGCACCGCTGGTGCCGCCGCTGACACCGCAACGGGGAGAGCATCCGGTCTATGAATGCGCTGATTGAAGCCTTTGCCAACCGGCCGCGGCCGGTTATCACCTTCATGTTGCTGTTGCTGATCGCCGGTGCGATCAGCTACGCCGATATTCCGAAGGAAGCCGAACCCGACATCACGATTCCGATGATGTACGTCAACATCATCCACGAAGGCATTTCGCCCGAAGACGCCGAGCGCATGCTGATCCGTCCGATGGAAACCGAGCTGCGCACGCTGGATGGTCTGAAGGAAATGCGCGCGACTGCTTCGGAAGGCAGCGGTGTGATCATTCTGGAATTCGATGCCGGTTTCGATGCTGACCAGGCCCTGACCGACGTGCGCGCCAAGGTG
>JAZKEH010000121.1:0-3789 GCA_040387155.1 Pseudomonadota bacterium
TCACGTGCCGCCACGATGGGTGGGCCGTCGATGGCGGACAGCACGGTCGTGAAACCTGCATCAAGAAACTCCTGCATCTGCGCGGGTGAGCGTTCTGCCAGCCATGTAGAGGGGTTGCCGGTGATGACATGGCGATGGGCTTCGACAAAGCCGGGCATCACGGTCTTGCCGCCGGCATCCAGCACAGTCATCTCGGGCACACGTACGGCACCGGTAACAACAGATTCAATCTTGCCATCACGGATGATGACGCTGCCGTTGTTGATGATGCCGCCATTGCCATCAAGGATGCGGGCATTGGTGATCATCAGGTTCTGCGCCAGCACGGGCGCGCCGAGCGCCAGCAGTACGGCGGTGGTCAGAATACGCAAACCGGGCTTGTTCTTGTTTGTGTTCATGGGGGTTTCCCTTTTTGTTTTCGTAGAGGGTGGTTTTCGTGGGGGGCAAGTGCCTGTCAGCACAGGTGCGACCAAGTCTATGCCTGCCTGCCAGCATTGTTCCAGCCGGACAAGGTGCCACGTTGAATCATTTTTCCACAAATGACGGCTTAGCTTGTGGGACAAGTGGTGATATAACTCCCCGCGCACAGGCCCCTCATACGGAATTACCCATGACTCCTGATAAAAAGACCAATAACAAGCACCGTTCCCTGCACGCCGCCTTTTATCCTGATGTTGTTGTGAGGGTTATTGCGTTCGCAATAACTACGGCGGTTGCTGTCCCGACCCTTGCGCAGCAAAACCCCCAGATTGATTTCGTCAGCGTTGGCCGGGGCGCGCCCCTCAAGGCCGACATGAATACCTACCAGTTGACCGGGGCGACGATGCGTCGCACCAATCCCGGTGAGCCGCCTGCCTTTACCGGCGGTGCCGAGCCCGGTAAAGCGCCGGCAGGTGTTGAGCCGCTGCCGATCGATATCTTCACGTCGAAGGATTTCTACAAGGACCAGGCGGTGTGGAGTGATCCCCGCTATTTCCGCTGCAATGCGCCAGCGGCATTGGAAGACCTGTGGGGCGGCAATCGGGTTGGCCTGATTGGTGAAAACCCACCGGCTACTGCAGCCTGGGGCGACTGCAGCCGCGACTATCCGCGCGAAGCCATTGTCAGCCCGTACAAGTTCAAGACGGCGCAGGAACACTACGAAGCGTTGATGGCAGAAACCAGGACACGTGGTGGTCCGACTGAGCACACCTACGCGACGGTACCGGGGGAATGGACTGGTCGTTACATGCATCCCGCGCGTACGCCGGGCAACCAGTACTGGTACCGCATGCGTCATAACCAGGTGCCAACTATCCTGTCGGTGCTGACACCTGAGTACCAGACCCGCTTTGTACAAGAGGCCTATCATCACGCCAACACCAATGCTGCGCAGTGGCCGTCGCAGTACTGCTGGCCGGAAGGTTTCATGCGGCGCTGGCATGAAGCGGCGACCTGGGAATGGCACATCATGGTCACACCAAAGGCTGTCACGATGATCACGGGCGTTGCCCGCAACTTCATTACGACCGTCCATGTTGGTCGCGACTTCAACCTGGAAGGGGCAGTGCCGCGGCTGGGACAGGACGTACCACGCTGGTACGGTGAAACCGTCGGTTTCTGGGACAAGGACACGCTGGTTACGTGGACATCCAACATACAAGGCTGGAAAGCCCACGCAGCATTCGAATGGTCCAACAAGATGCAGACCATTGAAATCTATTCACCCAACCGTGATGCCGATGGCAAGTTCCTCGGCCTCAACCACGAATCCATTTTCTACGATCCCGAAGCTTTGTCAGAGCCAGTGCGCATCGTGCGCAGCTACGTGAGAACCAGCGATTTCGACGAAGGCGATCCCTATGTGTTCATTGACTGCACCCAGTCCATGTTCCCGATTGATGGCAAGGCAACCCCGGCGAGCCCAGGCCAGGTAGTCGAATTCAAGGTCCCCGACCTGTACGGTCGACCCTGGGCCAAAATCTGGGAAGAGAACTTTGAACAGGACATGGAAAAGCCTGAGAGCAAGGATATCTTCAGCTTTCCGTAAGGTTGGATGGCGTATATTGCGTCCGTGAGAGACAATAGCCGGTAACCCGCTCACCGCACGGTTAACAAGACGGCTATTACAATAAAGAGGCAAAAACATGAATCAATCCATGAAAAAGCGCGTTGGAATTGTGTTGGGCACTGCTGCTACCACACTGTTGCTGGCCGGCATTGCTGCCCCCGCTGTGTTCGCCCACCATTCGTTTGCGATGTATGACACGCAGCAGGTGCAGGTGTTCACCGGCGTTGTCTCGCGCATCGATCCAGCGCCAAACCATCTGCAGATTTTCTTTGCGCCGATGAATGACGATCGCAAGAACGTAGAACGTGACGACAAGAACCAGCCAAAGATCTATGCCGTTGAAATGGGTGGCTCCGCGCAGATGGCGCGTCAGGGTGTGTCCGTTAACTCGTTCCCGCCCGGTACCGTGTTCAGCATCGGCATGCACCCGCTGCGCAATGGCGAACCTGCTGGCGCCGCCGTTGGTGGTCTGTTCCGCTGTCCTGATCGCACACCGCCTGCCGCTGGCAAGCACTGCGATTCCGTGACTGGCAACATCCAGATTGGTCGCGAAGCGCTGGCCACACCGATGGCCGGTGGCGAAGCAGCGAAGAAAGAATAACTGCGTTAAACCGCAGCAAAACAATCCCGGCAGTTGGTAACGACTGCCGGGATTTTTTTATGCTCAGATTTCGTCGGGCAGCTTGTTCAACGGTACGCGCATCAGCGTTGCGATTGAGATGAGTACGGGCATCGCCAGGATGAAGCACACGGCGAAGCGGGTGAAATCCCACAGCAACAGATAACCGGCGATTGCCGGTCCCAACACTGAGCCCAGACGGCCTGCACTCATCACCAGGCCCATGCCGGTTGCGCGCACACGCGCCGGGAAGGTGGTGGCGCCAATGGCATACAGCACGACCGCCGCGCCAAAAATACAGAAGCCATTCACGAAAGCCGCGACCTGGGCGAGGCCAAGGTTGTTGGCAGTGGCGCCGAAGACAATCAGCGACAAGGACATGATTGTCAGCGTTACCACTGACACGGGCCGTACCGGAAATTTGAAGCTCACCACGCCAATGACAATGCCGCCCAGGATGCCGCCAAAGCTGGTCAGCCGCGTGATGAAAATACCCTCGGCGTCAGTGAAGCCCGCATCCGTTGTCAGCTGGTTGTTCCAGTTCAGGAAGAAGTACTGCGTCAGCATGTAGAAAAAATAACTCAATCCCATCAGCAGCGTGCGTTTGCCGATGGGCAGCCTCACCACGTCCAGCAAACTGCCTTGCTGCACCTTGGTGATGGGCGGAGGCATGGTTGCAAAGGGTTCCATGTCGAGGCGGCGGAGGATCTTGTTGATGGTTTTCAGTGCAGCCGGGGTTTGTCGCGTGACCAGCACATCAAGCGACTCGGGTAGCAGCAGGTAAATCACCGGAATCAGCAAGGCCGAACAGACACCGCCGAACACGAAGATGCCACGCCAGCTCCATTCTTCCAGCAACGACGGCGCCACATAGCCGCTGATCAGCGTGCCTATCGTGTAGCCAATGGTCACCAGGCCGAGGCCGAGATTGCGGGTCTTGATTGAACAGTATTCGAAGATGAGTGTGCCGACACAGCTGGCCATCGCGCCCACGCCCAGACCGGTACAGAAACGCAAGACCCACAAGACGCCGACCGAGTCTGCAGTGGCCGAGAACAGCATACCGATGCTCATCAAGCTCAGGTTGATCATGATGGCAGTACGACGGCCCAGCAGGTCG
>JAZKEH010000122.1:0-11244 GCA_040387155.1 Pseudomonadota bacterium
CAAGCTTTGACTATCCAGCGCGTGGCGCCCTTCCATCTGCGTATTCAGCACACCAACGTTGAGATCGCCGACCCGGCCTGTCAGCTTGGTGCCGAATTTCAGTTGTACGTTGTCGCCACTGTTGAGGATGCCCATCCTGCGTGAGAAAAACGGAATGCCGTTTTCCTGATTGAGTCCACCGAACTGGAAAATGTCGGCATCGCTCAGAAAGAAATCGCGTGTCTCCGGAAAGAACAGTGAGAAGCGGCCGAGATTGTTCTGCACCTGATCGACCGGCGCATCGGAGAAGTCGGAATTGATCGTGGCCTGTGCGGTCAGCGATGGCGTGATGCGATAGGTGATGTCGCCGCCGGTAATGCCGACCTGGTCGCTGTCGCCCGAACGACGATCTTCACGTGTCTGCAGTGCAAAGGTCGGAATGATTTCGAGACCCATGCCCTGCCGCAAACCCGTAATGCCATTCATGTCGCCATAGGCAGCGACATACACATCGTTGCGGTTCTGCGAGATGTTGGCCCAGCGCATGCGCTCGTTCTTGCGGCGTATACGGCGCACAATCTCAAGACCCCACTGGTCGTTGTCAGGATCGAACGACAAGGTCTTGACCGGGATGACCATCTCGACAGTCCAGCCTTCCGCATCAAGCTTGCTCTTGCTGTCCCAGATGCCGTTCCACTGCGAGTTCCAGTTGTTGTTGTTCTCGACTTTGCCATCGACCAACACGCCTGAGGCGTTGGTAGCGAAGACGAAGGCATTGCGGCGATCGGCGAAGGTGTCGAAGTAGACCTGCACCTGATCGTTGGCTTCCAGATCACCGTCGCGACGCAGCTCGGTGGCGATGACGGCGGCAGGATCGGAATCGTAGGCGCGAATGGCGACATAGATATTGTCGGCGTCGTAGGCAAACCAGGCCGTGGTGCGTTCGCTGGGATCAGCGTTCAACACCGGCTGGGTCTGGCGGAAATTGCTGATGTGGGGTGGCTGCTGCCAGATGGCGTCGTCCAGCACGCCGTCGATGACGGGCGGTGTATCCACCTTTACCGGCGTGATCGCGGGACGGTCTGCCACCATGTCGACCATTGTTTCATCGACCGTTTCATCGACGGTTGCATCGACTTCTGCTGCCCTGCTGCCGGTTGCCAGCGACGCCAACAAAACCAACGCGGTGATACCAGCAAGCGTGCGCAACGCTCCGCTATTGAAAATACTGCTCATTACTGCTCCTCAAAGTAGCCTGCGCGTTAATTGTTTTTTGAAGGCAGGAAATGACTGCGGCGGGCGTATTACAAGACTCAGGGAGTCCCCGGCATGCACTGGCGGCTGCGAGTGCGGGGCATTATACCTACGGCCAACAATCCCACAGGATGGGACCGACCTTTGCCTGATTTATTTCACAATCAAACCGCGCGATCGGAGAGCTTGCGCTTTACTGCTAATCGACCTCCTTGGTATAGCTAATGTCGATGCTTTGGCTGAGGCCGGTTTCAACAATGAGTTTCAGGCGCTCCGTCAGTTTGTAGTCGATGCTGAGCACCGACTGACGGTCGAACACACCGATTTTGTAACGCAGCATCAGGCCAGGCCGCAGGTACTTGCCCACCCCCAGCGCACTTTCCTCCAGCGTGTCGCCCCGCTCAACACTCACTGAATCCAGTCCCAGCGTTGAACTGACCATGTTGGTCAGACCCTGGCCCTTTTCAAAGCCGTAATCGGTGAAGGCTGATAGCAGCAGCGTGCCTTCCCCACTGCTCAACGCGCCGAAAGACTTGCCGGTGACCAGCACTGCCAGGATCTCGCTTTCCGGCATCGTCGGTGATGAGAACAGCTCACCCTGGATATTGCTGACCATGCCGGTGAGATGCATGCCGGCCTGCAATTCGCGCGTGCTGCGTACCGCGCGGATGTCGACCTGCGGATTGAACGGTGCGCCAAAGAACAGCAAGCGGCCATCGGTGATCTGCAATTGCTGCCGATAGATTTCGTAGGTGCCTTTTGGAATATTCAGGGTGCCATAGACCAACGCAGGTCGATCGGCACCTTGCTCAATGTCAACTGTGCCGACGATCTCGGCATCGAGCCCATAACCACGCACGCGTACATCCTCGCCCAGCGTCAATGCGATATCGGCCAGCACTGGTACGTCGAGCACATTGCTGGTGGGTTCCAGCGGATCGCCGTTCTCGTCTTTGACGATCACCGCATCGCGCGAGACTTTGATCGCTTCGGTGCCGGCGCCCTTCACGGCATCGGCGAAATTAAGTGCCATGTGTGGCACCGTAACGCTGCCATCGATCCGGATGCGCTTGTCGCGATAGTCGAGTGTAAGGTCGGGACTGATCGTGGCGGTGGTATCGACAATATTCAGCAGCTGGAAATTTTCGCCACTGAGGCTGGCCGTGACGGTGAAGGTGTCAGTCATCACATCCTGCAGCGACGACGTCAGCAACAACTCACCCTCGCCGGAATGCGCACTGCCCTGCAGTTCGAGATCGTTGTCGCCGGTTGAGACCAGCGACAGATTGGCCGCTGTCAGTTGCAAGCCGGCACGCGGGATGTTGAAGCTGCCGTCCTGCAGATCAACGCGCGCCATAAATTCCGGTGTTTCGCGTGTGCCACTTACCGCGACGTCGCCCGTCACCTGACCTTGCAGATTGCGCACCTGCGGCTGCAGCAGTTCCAGCCAATCAAGCTGGCTGAAGGCGAACATCGTGTGGCCATCCAGATTGCCATCAGCATCGACCTGTAATGCTGCTTCAAAATTGCCGGGCTGCAGATTGTCGGCATCTTCCTCCACCACACTGAACGACAGCGTGCTGTCCCACACCGCAGCGCTGTTCTCCACATGTACGCTGACATCGTCAAAGCGCACGCTTTGCTGGACCGGCGTGGCGTCTTCATCCTGCGGGTCGAGCGGGATACTGATCTGCATGCGGGCGTCATCCGCAGTCAGATTGAAGGCGAGTGCTTGCCAGTTGCCGGAGGCATAGTTGTCGACGGTAGCGTCGAGCGACAAGGTGCCGGAGGCTTGCACATTTTCTGGCAGCCGGAAGGACCGGCTGTCCTGCCACTCCTGCACGCCTGACGGCTTGAGTGGTGCATCTGCAGAGGACATGCCGTTCAGCCAGTCCAGCGGCACACCCGTGGCTTGCAGGCTGGCATCCACTCCATTGGTCGCGTCGTAACCTACATTCGCACAGAGTCTGACTGGCTCATTGCGCCAGCAACTTTCGTCGGCCTGCAGTGCTGCAGAGATCCAGCCCAATGCTGTTTCCTGTTCCAGCGTCCAATTGCCGTAGCGCGATGTAACCACCGCGTCGCTGAGTGAACCTTGCCAGTCCGGATTCTCGGCGCTGCCTTGCAGCGAAAAGGTGGCTGCGGTATCGGCCGCGCGCAGATCCGCTTCAATCCCATGCTGTTGCAAGGTGCCGGTGACGTGCACAGTGGCCGCGTCCAGCAGCATCGTCGGTGCTGCGCCAGCCGCATTGGTGAGCGCAATGTTGTTGGCGACGAAGGTGAGATCATTTTCCTGCTCAGCAGATTCGGCTGCGATCTGTAACGAGGCGACGCGCAGCGTGCGTTCTCCCAGGTCGTAGGCGAGTTCACTGCCCGCCAGGTTGCCATCGATCTCCGGCGCAGCAGGCGATCCCCGCAGATTGCCCTTGCCATTCAGACGACCAGCCAACGGCGACCACAGTGCCTGCAGTTGCGGCACCTGCACTTCCCACTGCAGATCGAGCGCAGGATTGATGCTGCCACTGGCCGACAACACGTTATCTTCCTCGACCACGCGCAGCGCCACGGTTGTGACGGTGGCGTCAACCACTGCGAGATTGCCAGTGACGGCCAGCGGGTAGCCATTCAACAAGCCCTGCAAGTCAGTGAGGGTCACTGCCGTTTCGATGACACCGTTGTTGCGGCGAGCCTGCACCGCCCCGTTGCCAACAACGTCAAGCAACTGCATGGAAGGCAACGCAGTGCCCGGTGAGAGGCGCGCCAGTTCCCACTGCAGTTGCAGGTCTTCGTTCTGGATATCGAGTGAGCCAGTGCCTTGCACATCGAGCTGAGTGCTGCTCAGTCGCACCGAGGCAATCTCCAGTCGCTCTGGCTGCCAGGCAACAGCAAAATCGAGTTGCAGTGGATCATAGCCGGCAAGGGTTGTGTTCAAACGGCCTGCGAGATCGAGCGCCGTTGCAGTGCCGGTCGTCGAGACTTCGCCTGAGACTACGTAGTCACCTTCAACACCAAGATCAAGCAGTGCCAACTGCGAGAACACATGCGTCAATTGCACGCTCTCGGGTTCGTCATCAAACAATGAGGGCTTGATGGTGCCATTGCTGCTGACTACGACCGGCTGCAGCAACCGATGCTGCACCGACAATTCCTGCAGCGTACCGCCGAGCATAACAGTGCCCGCATAGGCGCTGGCATCAACCGCGGTGCGCCAGGTGACATCGCCCTGCAGTGCCAGTGACTGCGACAACGCCACCGAGCCGCTGACTATGGTTGGGCCCTGCCGCCATTGCAGGCCACTGACCTCCAGCTCTTCATTGTCGAGTGCCAACGAGGCGTCGAGTGCATCAAAGACAACGGGGCTCTCACCCAGTTGCAACTGCACGTCGCGAATCGTCGCTGTCGGCAGCGACAGACTTATAGGTAACGTGAACAATGCGTCCTGCAACTTCGCCGCAGTAAAAGGTTCTGGCGGTTCAGCAGCATTGCTTGCTGCAGTGTAGGTAACACCGGTAGCCGCCAACTGATCGAACTGCAGGATGTTGCCAATCAGTAGCAGCGGATTTACTTCAACCTGCAATTCACGCACCGCCACTGCGAAGTCATCAACGCCGACATCCGTTGTCACGCGCACATTCTGCAAACGCAAGCCTGTCAGCAAGCCGCCTTCAAGTGTTTGCCATTCCACATTGATGCCGCTGCTGGCACGCAACCGCGTGCTTGCCTCTTGCATGATGCGGCGTGTGCCATAGTCGCTGTCGACAAACACCAACGCACCAACGCCAACCAGAGCCGTCAACAGCGCGAGGCCGACAACGACGCGCACGGCACCCTTGGCAAGCGGCTTAGCACTGATTTTCATGGGCATGACCTCATAGATCCGGCCCCATCGTGATATGAATGCGAAAGCTGTCGTCGCCTTCAAACGCGTGTGCGAGATCAATGCGGATCGGGCCCAATGGCGACAACCAGCGCACACCGATACCGGCGCTTTGCTGCAGCTCCATCTTGTCCTTGTTGTTGAAGACATAGCCGTTGTCGGAGAACACGGCGACGCGCCACTTGTCGCGGATCAGATAGTCGTACTCGACACTACCGACAATCAGGAACTTGCCACCCACCACATCAGTACCGACCCCATCACTTGCAAGGTCGTCTACCGCTGGTCCCAACGCACGAAAGTCATAGCCGCGCAGGCTTTGGTCGCCACCGGCAAAAAAGCGCAAATTCGCCGGCAAATCGGCGGTTTCGTCAATGGCAGTGGCACCTACTTCCAGCCTGCTCAGCACACGACTGCGGCCGAAGGCCTTGATGTGCTTGGCATTGGCATAGACCTGCAACAACGACGTATCCGACAACAGGGCATCGGCTGCACCCTGCACTTGCGCGAACAACTTCCAGCCGGCAGATGGATTCACCAGGTCATCGGCACTGGTCTTGCTGAGACTGGCGCCGAGCAGCGACAGCACTGACGACGTCTTCACCAGTTCAATCTCGTCTTCGTTGCGCTGGAAATCGAGGAACACGTTCTGCAGCCAGCCACTGGTGTATTCGCTGCGAATGCTGGAGACGAATTTGAACTGGCGGTTGTAATAGGAATCGTTGTCTTCAGCACTGTAGCCGCCGGTGAAGTTCAGGCTGCTGAGATTCTCGCTCGGCAACGGAATGCGATAGCTTGCATCGAGCTCCGTTCGCAGTTGTGACAGCGAAGAGTTCACCAGCAGCCGGTGTCCCTTGTCGTTCAGATAGCGGTTTTCATACGAGCCGCGCACGCGCGGACCGGTGTCCGTTGTAAAGCCAATGCCACTGCTGAACGCGTGCTGCGGCAATAGCGTCAGGTCCACGTCGATCGGGATTGCTTCATTGACTGCCTGATTCGGTCTCGGCGTGATTCGCACGAGACGAAAATACTGGCTGCTCTCCAGATTGCGGCGCAGCTTGCTGAGCTGCTCGTTCGAATAGAACTCACCTTCTTCGATCGGTGACAGAATGCCGAGCAGATTGGTTTTGAATGCGGTTGGCTGCGCGAGGTTGATCTCGCCAAAGCGATACTGGTTGCCCGGATCGAAATCCAGCGTGACATCAGCCTTGTAGGCCTGCAGATCGATCGCAATTTGTGCCTCGCCAAAGCGTGCACCGAAGTAGCCATTGTCGATGGCAGTGGCACTGAGGTCATTCTTCAGGTCTTCGTAGGCGCCATGGTCAAGCGGCATACCGGTGCGCACCGGCGAGCCGACGAGCAGTTCGTTGAACTGCTCATGCACCGCATCACCACCGGGAACAAAAATCGCAACGCTGTCGAGCAGAATGCGCGGCCCCGGCTGCATGTCGACCCGCAGCATCCAGCAACCCGGTGTCTGATAGGTCGTCAACGTGAACGTGCTACGGTAATAGCCCAAGGCATTCACAGCATCGGTCACTTCCTGTTCGGCATTGGGAATCAGTCGCTGCAAGCGCAGCAGGGAGGCACTGCAAGGTTCAGACAGAATGGTCAGGCTGTTGCGCACGTTGTCGACCAACCCTTCCGGCACCCCCTCCATGACGAAGGCGGGCTGGCCCGGCAGGTTCTGCGTCTGGAACTGGGCCAGTGCGCTGCCGGCCCAACCGATACTGATGCAACCCATGGCAACAACAGCCAGCCGCTTCACTCCAGGCACTCGAGCAGGCATGAGATCAGCTATCGAGCGGCAGCGCCGTGGTGCTGACGATCTGCCGCAGCACAAAACTCGAGCGCACATCGCTGACTCCATTGATACGCGTAAGATTGTTGAGCAGAAACGCCTGATACTCATCCATATCCTTTACCAGTACCTTCAACTGATAGTCAGCCGATTGGCCGGTGATCATGATGCACTCAAGCACGTGGGCATACGTCTTGATGGTGGCCTCGAACTGCTCAAACCGGTCCGGCGTATGCCGGTCCATGGCGACGTGAACGATCGCCATCAACTTGAGACCCAGTTTGGCGGCTTCCAGTTCAGTGACATAGCCCCTGATGAACCCTGCTTCTTCCAGTTGTTTTACCCGACGCAGACAGGGTGACGGCGACAGGCCGACCTTGTCGGCCAGCTCCTGATTGCTGATGCGGGCGTTGTGCTGCAGTTCCTGCAGAATGCGCCGGTCGATGCGGTCCAGCTCCATGGGATTGCCTTAACTGGGTAGTGATTGGAATTAAATTGCCATTATTTCTACTAAAATGGCATTTAATGCCTTATTTAATCCGATTATAGCTATCTTCGCAAGATAATGCCGCCCTGTTTTCTATAGACTGCGCAGCATGAAAACGGGTCACAGGACCCGGCAGGAGGAGTAATGAGCCATCGCAACGCGTACGACCACACCAAATACAAACCTTTTGCGCTGATCGCGCTGAAGGACCGCACCTGGCCGGACCAGGTCATCACGAAGGCGCCCATCTGGTGCAGCGTCGACTTGCGCGATGGCAACCAGGCCCTGATTGAACCGATGTCCGTCGAACAGAAGAAGCTGATGTTCAGCCTGCTGGTTGATATGGGCTTCAAGGAAATCGAGATCGGCTTTCCGGCCGCCTCGCAGCCCGACTTCGACTTTGTACGCTACCTGATCGACGAGAAGAAAATTCCTGACGATGTCACCGTGCAAGTGCTGACGCAGGCGCGCCCCGAGCTGATCCAGCGCACCTATGAAGCACTGAAGGGCGCCAGGCGCGCCATCGTGCATCTGTATAACTCCACCTCGGTCGTACAACGCCAGAAGGTGTTCAAGCTCGACAAGGCCGGCATCAAGGCGATTGCGGTGAACGGCGCGCAGGAAGTGCTGCGCTGCAGCAAGCTGGCGCCGGCAACTGATTGGTACTTTCAGTATTCGCCTGAAAGCTTCACCGGCACCGAACTCGACTATGCCGTCGAAGTTTGTGAAGCCGTCTGTGATGTATGGCAGCCCACTCCGCAGCGTAAAGTGATCCTGAACCTGCCGGCCACGGTCGAGATGGCAACACCAAACGTGTATGCCGACCAGATCGAGTGGTTCTGCCGTCATATCAAGAATCGCAACAGCCTTATCATCAGTCTGCATACGCACAACGATCGCGGCTGTGGTGTGGCCGCTTCCGAGCTCGGCGTAATGGCCGGCGCTGATCGCGTTGAAGGCTGTCTGCTCGGCAATGGTGAGCGTACCGGCAATCTCGATGTCGTCATCATGGGCATGAACCTGTACAGCCAGGGCATCGATCCAACGCTGGATTTTTCCGACATGGATCGCATCACGTCCGTGGTGAAGCATTGCACGCAGATTGATGTGCATCCACGGCAGCCTTATGCCGGCAGCCTGGTATTCACAGCGTTTTCCGGTTCGCACCAGGATGCAATCAAGAAGTGTCTCGACCTCTATAAAGAAGGTGAGACATGGGAAATTGCCTATCTGCCGATTGATCCACGCGATGTCGGTCGCACTTATCAGGATGTTATCCGCGTCAATTCACAGAGCGGGAAAGGTGGTGTGGCTTATGTAATGGACAGCAAGTACGGCTTCCAACTGCCACGCTGGCTGCAGATTGAGTTCAGTCGCGTCGTGCAGAAAGAAGCAGAAACCAGCGGCCATGAAGTATCACCCCAGCGCATCTATGAACTGTTCCGCAGCGAATATCTGCTGCCACCTTCACCACTGCTGCTGAAAGGGTTCACGATCGAGAAGAGTGATCGCGAGTACATCAAAGGTCGCATTGAACTCAACGGCAGCAGTTCCGATATACAAGGCAAGGGCAATGGCATGCTGGAGGCCTTTGTGGATGCACTGCAGAGTGCGTTCAACATTCAGCTGCAAATTCTCGAGTACGGCGAGCACGCGCTGAGCCAGAACGCCAATGCCGAAGCTGTCACCTATCTGCAGGTGAAGCACGAAGGCAATCGCTATACCGGCATTGCAATACACAGCGACATCGTGTCGTCGTCGGTGAATGCGCTGCTGAATGCCGTGAGCCAGATCCTGCACAGCCAGCGCAAGGTGGCATGACCGCGTAAAGGCAGTCGCTGGAATTCAGGCCAAATCCGGCAATCTGCCGGATTTGGCCTGACCTTTGTTACGTCTTTTCATTGCGCAGTGGGCGTAACGTTTTGTGCGGTGTCTGCACTTCTCTTTGCGCGCCTCTTTGCCTACCATCCCCTGCATCCGGCGCAGTATCCGGCAACATCCAACAGGGGATCCCATGACAACCAACAACAAGATGAGCAACAGCAGTGCACACGCTGTAACACTGCTTGCTGCAGTAATTTCCGCCACGTTCGTTAGCGCCACTGCGACAGCAGCCGAAACTGATTTCGATGCCGTGCAAATTACCTCGGAGCTGGTGGCCGGCAAGATTCACATGCTGCAGGGCAATGGCGGCAATATCGGCCTGTCACTCGGCGAAGACGGCGTGCTGATTGTGGATGACCAGTTCGCACCGCTGTCGGACAAGATCAAGGCAAAGATCACTGCGCTTGGCGGCGATGCGCCGAAATATGTGCTGAACACGCATTGGCATGGTGACCACAGCGGTGGCAACGAAAACTTCGCTGACAAGGCGACGATCATTGCGCACGACAATGTCTATGTACGCATTGCCGATCCCGCCAACATGCGGGTGCCGGAAGCACTGCCCGACCTCACCTTCGACAGCGGGCTGACGATGCACTTCAACGGCGAAGAAATCCGCCTGATCCATTTGCCGCATGGCCATACCGACGGTGACACCGCCATCTGGTTCACTGGCGCCAATGTCATTCACATGGGTGACGAATATGTCGTCGGTGGCTTTCCCTTCCTCGATCTCGAGAGTGGTGGCAGCGCAGGCGGCTTGGTGGAGAACCACAAGAAAATCCTGGCGTTGATTCCCGACGACATCAAAATCATCCCCGGCCATGGGCCGCTGTCGACCAAGGCTGAAATGGCTGCCTGGATAAAGTCCGTTGAGGACTCGGCCAAAATCATCACCGACCAGATGGCTGCCGGTAAAAAGCTGGACGCGATCGTCGCGCAGGGCCTGCCAGCGCAGTATGACTCCATGGGCGGGGGCTTCATCGACGAAAAAGCTTATATCACTGCCGTCTTCACCAGCACTGGCGCCCCCTGATTGGCATCTTTATCCCACAAGAATGGGTTATTTAAGCGATTTTTTGGATTAATTACCCCACTTCAAAGAAATTCGATGCAACAAATTGCTTTTGAATTCAAGAATCCCCCTTTTCACTACGAACTGGTAAGAAGTCGTCGTAAAACACTGGTTATTTACGTAAAAAGTGGGGATGTTGAGGTAAGAGCACCGCTAAGAGCGTCTGAAAAGTGGATAAATGAGTTTCTCACGGAGAAGACCCCGTGGGTGCAGTCCCAGCTGGCTACGCAGCGCAAGAAACAAAAGCAGCAGCTGGTATTGGCAGAAGGCGTGCAGCTGACCCTGAAGGGCGAACCGGTCACACTGCACATCGCCCTCAGCAAGAAGCGCCCGCATGCTTTGCACGCCGCGGGCAAGCTGACGCTGTTCGTCAAAGAGCATACGAAGACGGCAATCGAGAAGCTGTTTCTGGACTGGCTGCTGGAGCAGGCCAAGTCCTACATGCCCACATTGGCGAAGCAGTACGCGCGTGCCATCGGGCTGGAGCACAAACTCGGCAAGGTGACCTTCCGCAAGACGCGCACGAAGTGGGGCCACTGCTGCGAAGACGGCGACATCCAGTTCAACTGGTTATTGATGCTGGCGCCGAAACCCGTGCTCGACTACCTGATTGCGCACGAGACCAGCCATCTGCGCCATCTCAATCATTCGATGAAGTTCTGGAACACCGTGGGCGAACTGTGCCCCGACTACAAGAAGCATCGCGACTGGCTGACCGACAATGGTCATCGGTTGTGGCTTAGCTGAGCGCTGCGTCTGCGAGCTGGCGCCAAAGTGTCAAGCTAGGAAATCCGGGTAAACAACAAATCCCACACGCCGTGCCCCAGTTTCTGACCGCGCTGCTCGAACTTGGTCGTGGGGCGATTGTGCTCAGTGGCGTACTGTGC
>JAZKEH010000122.1:11254-16044 GCA_040387155.1 Pseudomonadota bacterium
CGGAAACCCGGCGCTGCTGACAACACTTCCATCATCTGTTTTGCGTAAGGCTCCCAATCGGTCGCCAGATGCAGCACCCCACCGATAGCAATTTTCGGTCGCAGGGCAGCAACGAAACCCGGCTGGATCATGCGCCGCTTGTGATGCCGAGTCTTGTGCCACGGATCAGGGAAAAAAATCTGCACGCAATCAAGACCGGCATCAGTGAGGCATTTCTCCAGCACCACATTCGCGTCGGCCTGATAGATGCGCAGGTTCGTCACCTGCTCCTGTTGGGCCAGCTTCAGCACGTTGCCGATGCCCGGCGGATGCACTTCGATACCGATAAAGTTTTTCTCAGGTGCGGCCTTTGCCATCTCCACGAGTGAAGTGCCCATGCCGAACCCGATCTCCAGCACCAGTGGTGCGCTACGACCGAAGACAACCTGTGGATCAATCACACCATTGGCGACTTCAAGGCCGAACTGCGGCCACATGCGATCACGCGCAGCTTGCTGGGCATCGGTCATGCGACCGGCACGAATGACGAAACTGTGGACAGTACGGAGTGGAACGTTGTCAGGAATAGGGCGTGGCATGCGAGGACTTCAATGAAACCTGTGAAAGAGTGCTAACGATAATGGATTGCGCGAATCAACGACGCACTTACTGCGGAAATTTCGCCAACGCGATCTTGCCCAGCAACAACCAGGCGATCAGCCATGCCACTCCGCCAATGGGCGTGATCGCACCCAACAGGCTCACGCCTGTCAGTGCCAGCAAGTAGAGACTGCCGTTGAAAATCAGAATGCCGGCGATAAACAGACGGCCGCTCCACAGCAATGACGACTCCCGGCTGCTGGTCTGCGCCAGCCAGGCCACGGCCAGCAACGCGACGGTGTGGAACATCTGGTACTGCACCGAGGTTTCCCACGTAGCCAGCCGCACCGGCAACAGGTGCGCCTTCAACGCATGCGCGCCGAATGCGCCGAGCACCACGACGAAAAAGCCGTTGATGGCCGTGGCCAACAGATAGAAGCGCGACATGGAGAATCCTGACGAGAAATACGGAATTGGCGAGAGGCCGATGCAGCGCAGATCACACCACAAGGTTTATCGAATTTTAACCAGTCATCGCCCTCGGCTTCACCTCTATTTAACCTGCGACCACTAAGGTGCCTCCCCGGTATTAACCCCAGGAGAAACCCAGATGAAAATCTTTTCACAAACCGCATGGAGCAATGCCGGGCTTGGCCGTCAACTGGCGCCCGTCTTGGTGGCTTCCACCTTGGCGCTGGCCGTCATGCCAGTCGTTGCTGCCGAATCCGCGCCTTCCAACGTCGAAGAAATCCAGGTCTTCGGCAAGGGCGAGACGCGCCAGATCCAGACGCTGACTGCCGCGCAGCTTGGCCAGTTTCCTGCTGGCACCAGCCCGCTGAAAGCCATTGAGAAACTGCCCGGCGTGAACTTTCAATCCGCCGACCCCTACGGCTCCTATGAATGGTCGACCCGCATCGTGGTGCGTGGCTTTGGCCAGAACCAGATGGGCTTCACACTCGACGGCATCCCACTCGGTGACATGACCTATGGCAATCACAACGGCCTGCACATCAGCCGCGCCATCATGTCCGAGAACATCGGCAGCACGTCGCTCGCCCAGGGTGCTGGTGCGTTGTCGACTGCTTCCACCAGCAATCTTGGTGGCACGTTGGCGTTTACCTCCAGCGATGCTGCCCAGGAATTTGGCGTGCAAGCCAATGGCTCGGTTGGCAGCGACGAAGCCCGTCGCGCCTACATTCGCCTTGATAGCGGCGATCTCGGCGCTGGTGTGCGCGGCTTCGTTAGCTACGCTGATCAATCGACAGAGAAATGGAAGGGCGCTGGCGAGCAGGCGCAGGAATATTTCAACGGCAAGCTCGTTGCTCCGATTGGCGAAGGCCAATTGACCGGTTACTACGCCTACTCTGACCGTGCCGAAATTGATTACCAGGACATGTCGCTGGAAATGATCCGCCGTCTGGGTCGTGACTCCGACAACTTCTATCCCGACTACGCCCGCGCCATTGCCACGGCACAGGGCAACTTCTCCGGTGGCATGAACAGTCTGGATGATGCGTACTGGAATGCCTCTGGTTTGCGTGAAGACAATCTGGGCTATGTGAAACTGGATCTGCCGCTCAACGACGACGTTGCGCTGGATGCCACCTGGTATCAGCACACCAATGAAGGCCAGGGCTTGTGGGGCACGCCCTACCTCGCGACGCCAGGCGGTGCACCATTGTCGATCCGCACGACGGAATACGACATTGATCGTTATGGTGTTGTCTCCAGCCTCACCTTTGACATGGCTTCACACAGCTTCAATGCCGGCTTCTGGTATGAAGACAACGACTTCAACCAGGCGCGCCGTTTCTACGGTGAACCGTCCTCGATTGCACCGAGCCGTGACTTCACCGACTTCCAGCGCAATCCGTTCCTGACGCAGTGGGAATACGCATTCAACACGGAAACACTGCAATTCCACGTGCAGGACACCTGGCAGGTCACCGACCAGTTGCGCATCCAGTACGGTTTCAAGAGCGTGAATGTCGAAGTCTCTGCCAACACGATCACGGGCGCCAACAAGACCGGCTCGCTGGAAACGGATGAAGGCTTCCTGCCGCAGGCCAGCTTTGTCTACGCCCTGAACGACACCAACGAAATGTTCGGCGCTGTGACCCGCAATGTGCGCGCGATGATTGCCTCTGGTACTTCCGGCGCCTTCTCCGCCTCGCAGGCTGGTTTTGATGCAATCAAGAACACGCTGAAGCCGGAAATGGCCACCACGTTCGAACTCGGCTGGCGCCTGGACACCGACGAACTGCAGGGCGTTGTCTCGGTGTATTACGTGGACTTTGAAGATCGTCTGCTATCGATCCAGCAGGGCTCATCGATCATCGGCAACTTCAACGCACTCGCCAACGTCGGCAGCGTCAGCAGCACCGGTATCGAAGCGGGCGTGAACCTGAAGTTGAACGACTGGATGACCTGGTACAACTCGGCCAGCTACAACCGCAGCACCTACGAAGATGACTTCCGCGACGGCACCACGCTGGTACCGGTTGCCGGCAAGACGGTGGTGGATGCACCCGAGTGGCTGGTGAACACCGAACTGAACATGGAGATTGATCGCGCCTTCGCCAAGATTGGTTACAAGTACACCGGCGAGCGCTACTACACCTACCTGAACCAGGGCGGTGTTGATGGCTTCGGCGTCGCCAATCTAAGCCTCGGTTACAAGCTGCTGGACATCGGTGGCCTCAAGCAACTGACAGCGCAACTCGATCTGACCAATGCATTCGACGAAGACTACATCTCCACCGTTGGCAGTGGCGGCTTCACCAATGCCGATCCCGCTGGCACGGCGCAAACGCTGCTGCCCGGCGCACCACGGCAGGTGTTCCTGTCATTGAAAGCAGCGTTCTAACAGGTACCTCCTGAGCTGACCGGACTGTAATGGCTTCCCCTTTTGCTGTTACGTCGTTCTTGTCAGCCTTGCTTATGGCAACACATCCTCCGGGTGTGTTGCCTTTTTTTATGACAGGACAATAAATCCACTTGCCACATGTGCTCACTGCTTTGGTGAAGCTGCTTCGAGCGCCGCAGGCGCATCCTGATCTACAATGCTCGTGTATCGATTTCACGAGTAGCAGCTCTTGTCCGCACGGCCTCTTCCACTCCAACCCAAACGAATTGTTCTGGTCAATCCGACACGTTATCTCGGCAATCTGCTGATTGCGGGCGGTTTGATCCAGGATTTTGCGGCGTTGTGCCAGAGTCGGAATATCGAATTCAAACTGGTCATTGATGAAGCGTTTGCGCAATTATTCGACGGTGCGCTACCAGCTGACTCCCTGCTGCTGTATCCACGCCGGCGTATCAAGCAAGCCAATGCCTTCGGCAAGCTCGCGCATTACTGGCACTGCCTGCAACAGATTCGCCGTTTCGACGCCGACATTGCGTTCAACATTGAAGAAGATTCCGTTTCACACCGGTTGACGCAATTGTCCGGTGCGTACTATCGGCTTGGCTGCAGCACTACTCGCCATCAGCGCGGCTATGAAGAAGTGATGAACGTCGATTTCACTGAGCGCCCTGTGGGTGAGCAACATCGTTGGCACAGTTTTCAACAGGTGTTCGCGCGGCTTGGTTTGCCTCGCAGCAGTACTCCGTCCTATCTGCGATTGCCGGTGCGTCCACTGACGGAGACACTGCGAATGCGTCTGCAGCAAGCCGGCATTGATCTCACTCAGCAACAAGTTGTGCTGCATGCCGGGGCAACCAAGGATTACAAGAAATGGCCGCTGACCTATTACGCGCAATTGGGAGAACAACTACGGCAGCCAGGGCGTCAGGTGGTGTTCATCGGTGCCGGCAGTGATGCGCGCGAAGTGGCGCAAGTGCTGCAACAGATTCCGCTGCCGCACGACGGCATCGTCAATCTTTGTAATGTGTTGTCACTGGCTGAACTGGCGCACTATTTCCGTCACGTGACGGCGATGGTGGGCAACGACAGTGGACCGTTTCATCTGGCTGCAGCGCAGGGTGTTGCGGGGCTCGTGATTTTTGGACCGACCAAGGTTGAGTTGTGGGGGCCGTTATCGCCAACGACAGCTGTACTAAAAGGCACGCAAGGGTGCAGTCCGGAGTGCACACGTCAGCAGTGTGTTCATCAGCATCGCTGCCTGACATCGCTTACACCGGAGCTTGCGCTCATGCGACTGCAACCGTTGCTCAAGCAGGCGTGACAGCAAAAAGCTTTTTACCAACGC
>JAZKEH010000123.1:0-8665 GCA_040387155.1 Pseudomonadota bacterium
CTGGTAGTTCAGTTGGTTAGAATGCCGCCCTGTCACGGCGGAGGTCACGGGTTCAAGTCCCGTCCAGGTCGCCACTTCTTGTCCTAGTTCAGTTGCCCCGAAGCGCTTGTTTGCGCGGTTCGGGTGCGGCTGCTTCGAGCGCTCAGGGCTGCTTCTTGAAGTAGTCCAGTTGCTGCGATCCGTTTGTTTGCGCGGATCGGGAGTGATTGCTTCGAACGCTCAAGGCTGTTCCTTTTCTTGAAGTAGTCCAGTTGCTCCGATCCATTTATTTGCGCGGGTCGGGTGTTGTTGCTTCGAGCGCTCAGGGCTGTCTTCTCTCCATGCCATGAAATTCCTCAGTTTGCGCCGGCGCTTCGTGCGCGCGGGCCGGGTATTGTCGCTTCGATCGCTCAGGGCTGATTCATTCGTCAAATCGTGGATATAACTTTCTCACCTACTTCCATTCCGATTACTCGGGTCGATGTCGCCTGGGTGCATCAGCACAAGGTGATTGTCGACGTGTTGCGCGCCGATCTGGTGGATGCAGAGCTGTCAGGTAACAAATACTTCAAGCTGATTCCCAATCTGCAGCTCGCTCGTGCGCAAGGGTATCAAGCGCTGCTCAGCTTCGGCGGTCCCGAGTCCAATCATTTGCATGCGTTGGCAGCGGCGGGGTGCCGTTATGGATTCCGGACCGTAGGTGTCATTCGTGGGGAGCAGGGTGGGGAGCTAACGCCAATGCTGCAGGATGCGGTGCGCTGGGGCATGGAGCTGCACTTTGTCAGTCGCGGTGACTATGACCGGAAGACCGATCCGGACTGGTTACAAATGCTAAGCGAGCGGTTCGGTCCGCATTATCTGATTCCTGAGGGTGGCGCCAATCTGGCGGGGTTGCTGGGGTGCCAGCGTCTGTTGCCTTTGAATGGCGACCATAGCCACATCCTGCTGGCCTGCGGCACTGGCACGACGATGGCGGGGCTTGTGACTGTCAGCCGGGCACCGGTGGTGGGCATTCAGGTGCTGAAAGGCGAGGGCTATCTGCAGCGGCAGGTGGGTGAGCTGCTACAGCAATACGGTCTGCAGGCCAGCTGTGACTGGCAGGTGCTGGATCAGTGGCATGGAGGTGGTTATGCCAAGGTTCCGGCTGGTCTGCCGGCCTTTATGCAGCGCTTTGAGACCGACACCGGGGTGCCGCTGGAACCGGTCTATTCCGGCAAGTTGATGCAAGCGGCAGTTGGCCTGATCCGCGAGGATTTTTTCCCCCGTGGCGCCCGGCTTTTGCTCGTGCACGGGGGCGGATTGCAAGGCCGGCGCTCGCTGGCCTGATGGTATACTGCCGGGCCGTTTTCCTGTGTTTTCAATCCCATGCAGCAATTTTCCACGATAGGTCTCATCAGCCGCCGCGACAACCGCGACATCGTCGACACGTTGCTGCACATGGTCGCTTTTCTGGTCAAACGGCCGGACACCACACTGGTGGTCGATGAGTCCGTCGCCGGGCTGCTGGGCACCCACAAATTCGCCGTCATTCCGCGCGAGCAGATGGGTCAGCATTGCCAACTGGTTATCGTCGTTGGCGGCGATGGCAGCATGTTGAAGGCAGCCAACCAGTTGGCCGATCAGAACATCCCGGTCGTTGGTGTCAACCGCGGTCGCCTTGGCTTTCTGACCGACATCCTGCCGGATGACATCGAACACGCGCTCGCCCAGATTCTCGATGGCCACTATCGCGAAGAACCACGCTTTCTGCTGGAAGCCAGCACCGTTGAAGGCAACAACAGTCGCCTGCTGGGTTCGGCAATGAATGACATCGTTTTGCATCCCGGTATCGCCGCACAGATGATCGAGTTTGATCTTTATGTCGATGGCCAGTTCGTCTGTCACCAGGCTTCCGACGGGCTCATCATCGCAACTCCGACGGGGTCGACGGCTTATTCACTCTCTGCCGGTGGACCGATCATGCATCCGAAACTGGTTGTCCTCGTACTGGTGCCCATGTATCCGCACAGTCTCAGCAGTCGTCCCATTGTCGTCGACAGCAAGAGCCTGATTACGGTTGTCATTGGCGAACGTCACCACACAGCCCCACAAGTAAGTTGCGATGGCACGGTTGTGCATACCGCCAGCGTGGATGAAACACTGACGATTCGTCGCAAGACCAAACAGCTGAAGTTGCTGCATCCGATCGACTACGATTACTACGCTACCTGCCGCAGCAAGCTGGGCTGGGCGCAACGGCCAGTGCGAGGTTGAGCCATGGTGCCGGCGTTCGAAGTTGCCAGCACGCTTGACCTGAGCCAGTTCAGCCGTTTGCTGTGGCAACGCAAGTTGTCGCATCACATTACTGAACATGGGCAACACCAATTGGTGCTGGTGGCGCAGCCTGATCAGGCACCACTGGCGCGCGAGCTGTTTCGTCAGTGGCAGAGCGGTGAGGTAAAGCCTGCGGAGCAGGACTCCAGCGATCTGGGCGGCTACATCAAGACCGATGCACTGAAATATTCCGTGATACGCAATCTGTCGCAATCGCCGCTGACCCTGATACTGATCGTGGTTTGCTGTGTGTTGTGGTTGCTGGCTCCGCTGGAGAGACCAACGCCGTGGACCTATGCGCTGCGCTTTCCGGATTTCAGCCTTGGCACCGGCACCATTGTGCTGTCGCGCGTGCTCGATTCATTCGGCGTGCTGGAATTTGCAAAGATGCTGACACCGATTCTTTTGCACGGCGGCCTGCTGCACCTCGCCTTCAACATGATGTGGCTATGGGAGCTTGGTCGCCGAATCGAATGGGTGCAACGGTGGTTGAGTTTTGCCGGCACCATCATCGTCATCGCGCTGTTCTCCAACACGATCCAGTACTTTGAAGGTGGCCATACTAATTTCGGCGGCATGTCCGGGGTTATCTACGGCCTGTTCGGTTACATCTGGATGTGGCAACTGTTTGATCCGCGCAAGGGTCTCAGCCTGCCGCGCAGCCTGATCATTTACATGCTGGTAATGCTCGCGCTGTTTACCTATCTCGATCTCGACATGATCGCCAACGCCGCCCACATGGGTGGCCTTCTCACCGGCATCGTCTACGGCGCTTTGGTGGCAACCATCAGCCGCGTCCGCCGGGCAGTCACTACGCAGGCAAAGCCATGACAGAAGAACACGCAGTAGAACCCACGATGGAAAAGCCGGCCAGTTGGGAACAACTGGTGGCGGGCATGACGCCAGAGATTCACCAAAGTCTGAAAACCGCCGTCGAACTCGGCAAATGGCCCAATGGCGACAAGCTGACGCCAGCGCAGCTGGAACACTGTCTGCAAGCCGTCATTGCCTACGACGAACTCTACCTGCCGGAAACCGAGCGCACGGCCTTCATTGACCGCAGCGGCCTCAAGAAGACCCTGTGTGATGACTGACGAAAAACCAACGATGCAATACAGCGGCACGGTCCAGAAAATGACTGCACGCCTCGATGCGCCGGTGAGTTACCAGCTGCAGATCGGCGACAGCGTCGTCGACATGGGCAATGTGCTCGAACAACAACTCACTTTACGCAGCACTGGCCGCATCTTTTGCATCAACTGCAACAAGCTGACCAAGACCAGTTTCAGCCAGGGCTATTGCTACCAGTGTTTCACCAAACTGGCCGAGTGTGACCAATGCATCATCGCTCCGGAAAATTGCCATCACGACAAGGGCACCTGTCGCGATCCGGTGTGGGGCGATCATTTCTGCATGCAGGACCATGTCGTGTACTTCGCCAACTCCTCCGGTTTGAAAGTCGGCATCACGCGCGCATCGCAGGTGCCAACCCGCTGGATCGACCAGGGCGCCACACAGGCATTGGCTGTAGTCCGTACCCGCAGCCGTCACCAGGCGGGTTTGGTGGAAGCGATGTTTCGTACTCACGTTGCCGATCGCACCAACTGGCGCACGATGTTGAAGGGCGAACATGAAGCGATTGATCTGGCGGCGGAACGCACGCGCCTGTTTGCCCTGTGCCAGCCGCAACTGGCTGAACTGCAGCAGCGCTTTGGTGTGCATGCCTTCAGCATCATCAATGGCGTGGATCCGGTGAATCTCGCCTATCCAGTACGCAGCCTGCCGGAAAAGCTGGTCTCGCTGGATCTGGACGGCGGAGTGGCTGTCAGCGGGCGTCTGCTTGGCATCAAGGGTCAATACCTGATCCTCGACACCGGCGTACTCAACGTCCGCAAGTACACCGGCTATGAACTTGAATTGACCTTGCATTGAAGCCGGTCAGCCCTGATACAAGGTTGACGGGCGGCCAGGTCACAAGCAACTCACGAGCAACTCTCGAGCAACAACAGGAGCAGTCATGAAAGAGTCCCAGGGCAAGACAGTATTTCTGCGTGATTACCATGTGCCGGATTTCCTGATTGATGACACCCAGCTCATCTTCGAATTGCATGAGACGGAAACCTTCGTCAGCTCGCGTCTGAAAATGCGGCGCAACCCGGCAGCGCAAACGCCGCAGGCGCCATTGGTGCTGCAGGGCAGAGCGCTCGAACTGCTGGAAGTGAAGGTCGGCAGTAAAGTACTTGCTGCCAATGAGTACCAGATCGATAGCGAACAACTGACAATTGCTGCAGTGCCTTCCACCTTCACGCTGGAATGTCGCACGCGCATCCGGCCCCAGGAAAATACTTCGCTGGAAGGTCTCTACAAGTCGCGCGTGATGTTCTGCACGCAATGCGAAGCGGAAGGTTTCCGCAAGATCACGTACTACCTCGATCGTCCCGATGTGCTGTCCAGTTTCACGACGCGCATCGAAGCTGAAAAGGCGCGCTACCCCGTACTGTTGTCGAATGGCAACCTGCTGGCCAGTGGCGATCTTGGCGAAGGGCGTCATTTCGCGACATGGCAAGACCCTTTCAAGAAGCCCTGTTACCTGTTCGCACTGGTCGCCGGTGACCTGCAACACGTCAGCGATACCTTTACGACCTGCACCGGCCGCAAGGTTGACCTGAAGATATTTGTTGAAGCCAAGGACATCGACAAGTGCGCTTTCGCAATGGATTCGCTGCAACGCGCAATGCGCTGGGACGAAGAAGTCTACGGCCGTGAATACGACCTCGACATCTTCATGATCGTTGCCGTCGATGACTTCAACATGGGGGCGATGGAGAACAAGGGTCTCAACATCTTCAACTCGTCGTGCGTGCTGGCGAAGCCGGAAACTTCGACGGACTTTTCTTTCAGTCGCATCGAGTCCATCGTCGCCCACGAGTATTTCCACAACTGGTCCGGCAACCGCGTGACCTGTCGTGACTGGTTTCAGCTGAGTCTGAAAGAAGGCTTCACCGTGTTTCGTGATGCCGAATTCTCGGCCGACATGGGTTCGCGTGCCGTCAACCGCATTGAAGACGTCGCGCTGTTGCGCACTGTGCAGTTTGCCGAAGACAGCGGCCCGATGGCGCATTCGGTGCGGCCTGAGTCCTACATGGAAATTTCCAACTTCTACACCGTGACGATTTACGAGAAGGGCTCCGAAGTTGTCCGCATGATCGCCAACCTGCTCGGCAAGGAATTGTTCCGCAAGGGCACTGATCTGTATTTCTCGCGTTTTGACGGCATGGCCGTGACGACAGAAGACTTCGTCAAGTGCATGGAAGAGGTCAGCAAGATTGACCTCAGCCAGTACCGTCGCTGGTACACCCAGGCCGGTACGCCGGAGCTGACTGTGCAGCGCCATTACGACGCGAAGGAACGCCGTTTCACACTGACTATCAAACAGCATTGCCCGCCGACGCCGCGCCAGCCCGTCAAAGATCCTTTCTTCATCCCCGTAACCGTTGGCTTGCTCGACAGCAAGGGCAAGGAACTGCCGTTGCAACTGGGAGCTGACGATGCGCCCACCACCAGCAAGGTGCTGCGCGTTACCGAAGCGGAACAACAGTTCACGTTCATCAACATTCCCGAAGCGCCGGTGCCCGCCTTGCTGCGCAGTTTCTCCGCGCCGGTGAAACTGAAGTGCGATTACACGCGCGAAGAACTGAGTTTCCTGATGAGCCACGACAGTGACGGCTTTGTGCGCTGGGAAGCCGGTCAACAACTGGCTCTGGCCGTCATCAACGAGGGCATGCAGGCGCGTCGTGAAGGCAAGGCTGTTACCGTCGATCCGCTGTTGATCAATGCCTATCGCAGCGTGCTGCAGGCTGCACTGGATGAACCGGCGGTCGACAAGGCCATGCTGGCCAATCTGCTGATGTTGCCACCGGAAGCCTATCTGGCCGAGTTGGCAGTACCAGTTGATGTCGAAGGTGTCCATGCCGTGCGCGAGCAGGTGCGTCGTCAACTGGCACACGAACTGGCCGAGCTGTTCGGCAAGGTTTACCACGCCAATGTCAGCAGTGAAGCCTATCGCTACGAAGCAACGGCCGTCGCTCGCCGCTCACTGAAGAACACCGCGTTGAACTACCTGATGTTGCTGGAAGACCCAGCGTGGTTTGCGGTCGCCAAAAAGCAGTACGACGGCGCCAACAATATGACGGACCAAAGTGCCGCGCTGCGCGCGCTCGTCAACAATCCGTGCGCCGGCAACAAGGCGTTGCGCGAAGAGCTGGTGGCGGCGTTCTATCAGCAGTGGAAGAACGAAGCCCTCGTGGTTGAACAATGGCTTTCGCTGCAAAGCGCAGCGCCGGTGCCAGGCAATCTGCCTGTTGTGCAGGCCTTGCTGTCCCATGAAGCCTTCGACATGCGTAATCCCAACAAGATCCGTTCGGTGATCGGTGCGTTCTGCAATTCGAACCTGATCGGCTTCCATGCTGCTGATGGCAGTGGCTACCGTTTCCTCGCTGACCACGTTATCAAGCTCAATGCCAGCAACCCGCAGATTGCCTCGCGGCAGCTGACACCACTGACCCGCTGGCGCAAATACGATGAGGCGCGACAGATACTGATGAAGGCCGAACTGCGCCGCATCATGGCTGAACCAAAGCTGTCGCCAGACGTCTATGAAGTGGTGTCCAAGAGTTTGCAGGAGTAAGGACAAGCTGCCACTATTGGCAGGTTTTCAGGTGCTTTTTCAATAATAACCAGCGATGACAACAACAAGAAAAATAACAATAACAACGAGGCTGCAATGAACTCGAGCAATGCTTTGGCAAACGACGACCCGCGCGAAATACTCAATGCGTCAGCCATGTCCCGTTTGCAGTATCTGGTAGTGGCAATGACAGTGGCGCTCAACGCACTTGATGGCTTCGATGTAATGGCGATCAGCTTTGCATCGCCAGGCATTGCGGCCGAGTGGCAGACCACCATGGCCGGCCTGGGCCTCATCCTGTCGATGGAATTGTGGGGTATGGCAGTTGGTTCCATCTTTCTCGGCGGTGTCGCCGATTTGCTGGGTCGGCGTCCCACCATCCTCGGCTGCCTGTTGCTGATGACGGCCGGCATGTTCATGGTAACGACAACGGACAGTCTCGTTGTGCTGTCGACCTGGCGCTTCATCACGGGCCTCGGCATCGGCGGCATGCTGGCCGCCATCAACGCGCAGGCGGCTGAATTCTCCAACAACAGGAATCGCGCCTTTGCCATTGCCATCATGGCAGCCGGCTATCCGATTGGCGGTGTAGTAGGTGGCCTGGTCGTGTCCCAGTTGCTGAAGACCTTCGATTGGCGTTCCGTGTTTTACTTCGGTACTGCGATGACAGCGCTGATGATTCCACTGGTGTACTTCATCATGCCCGAGTCGGTCCACTGGCTGGTGCGCAAACGTCCCGCAGGTGCGCTTGAACGCATCAATGCGACGATGGCCAAACTCGGTCATGCCGCCACCTCGCTGTTGCCCGATTTGCGAAGCGAAGCCAACCGCAAAGCCTGGATTGATATTTTCAGCAAGGCGATGCTGCCGATTACGCTGATCGTGACAGTGTCGTATTTCCTCCACATCGTTACGTTTTACTACATCCTGAAGTGGGTGCCGAAGCTGGTGGTCGACATGGGCTTCTCGCCGTCGTCGGCCGGTGGTGTGTTGACCTGGGCCAGTGTCGGCGGTGCGCTCGGTTGCTTCACCTTTGGCTATCTAACCAAGCATTTCGATGTGAAAAAGCTGACGCTGTTCTTCTTCGTCTGCTCGTGGATTGCCACCGTACTGTTTGGCCAGGCCACCGCTGATCTGACGGTGTTGTCGGCACTGGTAGGCATTGCCGGCTACTTCATCAACTCCGGCATCGTCGGTATGTACTCGTTGGTGGCGCAGGTGTTTCCGACCCACGTCCGCGCATCCGGTACCGGTTTCGCCATTGGCGTTGGGCGCGGTGGTTCGGTGCTGTCACCGATCGTTGCAGGCATCCTCCTGCAGGGTGGCATGACCTTGCCGATTTTGTCGCTGATCATGGGAACCGGTTCCATGCTGGCCTTCACGGCGCTGGTATGGCTCCAAAGGGGTGGCGGTGGCAGTGCGGGCGGCAAGGTGAAAGACGAGCCCAAAGTTGTTGATGGGCTTTCACCAACAAGAGCGTAATACAGTCTTCAATTTTCAAGCAGGTAGAAAGAAGTTTTATGGGTAGAGCGTATCAGAACCGCAAAGAAGCGATGGCCAAAACCTCGGCCAACAAATCCAAGGTCTACGGCCGTTACGGCCGTGAAATTTTTGTGGCCGCCAAGTCCGGTGGGTTCGATCCCAACGGCAACCTGGCGCTGCGCAGCCTGATCGAGCGCGCCAAGC
>JAZKEH010000124.1:0-4009 GCA_040387155.1 Pseudomonadota bacterium
AACCTTCCGTCTGGAATTTTCCGAGCATGCGCCGGGCCGCACCCGTGTATCAGTAGAGACCAGCGAATTCTCCGGCAGTGATGCTGCCGAGCAGGTTGTGAATACGACGGAAGGTTTCACCATTGTGCTGTGTGACTTGAAGACGCTGCTGGAGACCGGGCGATCGGCAAATCTTGTGCGCGCCAAGGCGGAGCTCATTACAGCGTCCATGGCAGCGAAGGCAGAGAGTTAAACACCATGTCGTCACGTTCCACGGTTGAACAAGCAATTGGTCTGGTCGGCTCGCTGATCGTTGTGTTTGCTGCGGCGGCTCTCGGTGCTGTCGCGTCGATTGATGCCGCTGTTTTCTATGCGCAGTTGCTGCGACCAGACTGGGCGCCACCTGCGTCGGTCTTCGGCCCCGTATGGTCTGTTCTCTATCTGTTGATGGGCATTTCAGCGTGGCTGGTGTGGCGCGAACGAAGTGCCCGTCATCTGGAAGCTGCGCTCGCGCTGTTCATGGCGCAGCTCTGCGCCAACGCACTGTGGTCGTGGCTGTTCTTCGGCTGGCATCAGGGCGCATTGGCGTTTGCAGAAGTGCTGGTGTTGCTGGGGCTTATTGTAGGTACGCTGGCAGCGTTCTGGCGTATTCGTCGTTTGGCGGCGTGGCTGCTGGTGCCTTATGTTCTGTGGGTCTCCTTTGCCTCCGCACTGACGTGGGCGGTGTGGCAGCGCAATCCAGGCTTGTTGTAGCGGTCTGGTAGCACATCAATTTCATTGGAAGAAATCCGGAAACAAGGTGAAGACATCTCTGCTGATCGGCGTCGTATTGGCCCTCGCCCCCGCGTTGCTCTTTGCTGAAGGCACGCTTACCAACGATCTCATCGAATCTCCTGCGCTTGGAGTATCAAAGCGCTTCAACATTTATCTGCCCGATGGCTATGCCAATGGCAGCGTGCGTTATCCGGTGATCTATCTCGTGCATGGCTGGGGTGTTGATGAAGACAGTTGGTCGTCGGCAGGTCTTACAGTGCAGAAGGTGGCTGACAGCATGAATCTGCAGGCCATCATCGTGATGCCGGATGGCGACAGAGGCGTGTATGTGAACGCAGTTGTGCCCGCCAATTACGACGCCTGCATGCTGCAAGAGCCACCTGTTCGCAATGCAAACGAGCCGCGACAAGAGTTTTGCGTGCGCAATGCAAACTACGAGAGCTACATGGTGGACGACATCATTCCCTACATCGATGGCAACTACCGCACCATTCCAGCCCGCGAGGCGCGCAGCATTACCGGTGAGTCGGCAGGAGGACTTGCTTCCATGCAGCTGGCGCTGCGGCACAAGGATCTGTTTGCTTCTGCCGCTGCGCACTCCGGTGGCGTGTCGATGTTGTATTTGCCTCAAGAAGGCAGGGCATTGACGAGCATGCAGCATCGTCCTGGTTTTGAAGAATGGGAAGCGATGTTCGGTCTGGATATCGAAGGTTGGAAACAGCACAACCCATATTCACTGCTGGACTCGCTAGAACCCAACGAACTGGCACTCTACTTTGATAGTGGCACTGAAGATGAGTTTGGGTTCTATCCGATGGCTGTTCACTTCGACCAGCGTCTGACGGAGTTGCAACTTGAGCACACGTTCGTGTCGGTGCCAGGTGGCAAGCACGACGATGTGTTCTTCAGTAGCAGGATACCGTTCAGTCTTGCGTTCCAGGTTGAGCAATTCAGAAAGGCCGGCGTGTACCCTGAACCGTAATGACAGCGGTATCCCACCAGCAAAGACCTGATGGTTATGTCGTTCGTTCCTGCAGCACCATGTGAATCCGTTATGACAACGTGTTCAAGGAGTGCTTATGGAAACGCAGGAACTTCAGCGCGGACGTTTGATTGATCACCTGCAGTTGGTGGTGCGTGATCTGCCTTCAGCGCAAAAGTTTTACACAGCAGTCTTCGATGTGCTGGGTATTGCGATCGGTGGTAAAGGCCCTGATTTTTTCTGGGCGGATGAATTGTTTGTTTCAACAAAAGACAGCAAGGCTGCGCAGGGTGCTTTGACGGGACGTCATCACCTGGCATTTCAGGCGCAGAGCCGCGCGATGGTGGATGCGTTTTACAAGAAGGCGTTAGCGAACGGTGGCAAGGATAACGGCGCGCCCGGTGAGCGCGCCTATCATCCCGGTTATTACGCGGCCTTTGTGCTGGACCCCGACGGCAACAATATTGAAGCCGTCTTTCATGGTGAAGCCAAACGCAGTGCGCCGAGTGTGCGCATTACGTTCTGATCAACTATCTAATCAGCCATCTAATCAATTACGCGAACGTAAAGCCCTGATGCTTCAGCGGCAGTTCGCGTATGCGTTTGCCGGTTGCTGCGTAGATCGCGTTGCAGAAGGCGGGTAAGAGTGGTGCCTGGCCAGGTTCACCAACGCCACCCCAGAAACCGCCGGTTGGTGTCAGTACTACATCGACCTTCGGCATCTCACTCATGCGCAGCATGCGGTAGTCATGGAAGTTGGCTTCCCTGACACGACCGCGTTCAAAGCTGATCTCGCCCCACATGGCGGCAGTCAGTGCCCACACGGTGGCGCCCTGCAACTGCGCGCGTATGTTGTCGGGGTTCACTGCGTGACCGGGGTTGATGGCCTGGACGATGCGATGCACCTTGATGACGCCGGCGTCGTTGACTGACAACTCGACAACAGCGGCGGTAAAGCTGCCATAGGGTTCAGTGGTTGCGATGCCGCGGAAGACGCCCGGAGCAGGCGCTGTATCCCAGCCGGAGGTAGTCGCCGCGGTTTGCAGAATGTGGCGAGACAGATCATCCGGTGCCATGTGACGCAGACGGAACTGGTAGGGATCTTCGCCAGCGGCTACGGCCAGCTCATCAATGAACTGCTCACGCGCGAATGGCGTTTGCGACCAACCCACGGTGCGCCAGAAACCGATCGGCACATGGGTTTGGCGTTCTGAATAGGCTTGATCAAGGTTTTCGATCTGGTAAGGCAAACGGGTAAAGCCTTCGGTGGCCATGGCGTCAACGCCGTTTGGCAATTGCGGCATGCCGATGCGTTGCTTCATCAACGAGCCGCTGGCAATGCGTGAGCGCCAGCCGACAATGTTGTTGTTGGCATCGAGGCCTGCTTGCAGTTTGTACATGGCGAGTGGGCGATAGAAGCCGTGCTGCGTGTCTTCTTCGCGGGTCCACAGCAGTTTTACTGGTGTGCCTGCCGGCAGGGTTGCGGCGATCAATGCAGCCTGGCGGGTGTAATCGCCAGTGCCACCGCGACGGCCGAAGCCGCCGCCGGCCTGAACGCGATGTACGGTGATATTTTCAGGTGGCAGGCCGAGTGCCTTCGCTACTTCGGCGGCAACGCCATCGGCGGATTGAGTCGAGGCCCAGATCTGCGCGCGGTCCGCATCAATCTGTACGGTGGCGCCCATCGGTTCCATCGGGGAATGGCTGAGATACGGCGTGTAGTACTCGGCTTCGAGCACCTTGCTGGCACCGGCCAGCGCGGCGTCGACATCGCCCTTGTTGCTGGCGAGCGGCGCGGCATCAGCGGCAGTGAGGCCGGCGCGGAAGAATTCGCGGAGGCTGGCGTTATCGACTTTGCCGTTGGCGCCTTCGTCCCACTGGATTTCGATTTCGGCGAGCGCTTGCTTGGCGCGCCACCAGTTGTCGGCTACCACGGCCAGGGCAGCGCCGTCGTCGATCGTCATGACATTCATGATGCCGCGGCGAGTGCGCGCCTTGGTTGCATCGAAGGAGCTGACCTTGCCACCAAAGACAGGACACTGCGCGATGGCGGCGTACACCATGCCTGGCAAACTGACGTCGATGCCGTAAACCTGCGAACCATTGACCGAAGCAGGAATATCAATGCGGGGCATTGATTGGCCAATGATGTGCCAGTTGGCGGGATCTTTTACCGGCACGTTCTCGGGTACCGGCAAGGTGGCAGCAAGTGCAGCGAATGCACCAAAGCCACTCTGTTTGCCACTGGCGGCGTGCGCGATGACACCATTGCTG
>JAZKEH010000125.1:0-6069 GCA_040387155.1 Pseudomonadota bacterium
CATACCTCCAACGGCGGCACCGGCATGCGCGGTCGCAGCGAGGCCATCTTCTTCGACAACCTGGCCCGCATGGTAGAAGGCAAGCCGCTGCTGAATGTCGTCAAGCGTAATGACATTGTCTGAGTATGCGCAGTTGCAGCGCATGGTAGGCGCTGACCAATGAGAAATTTCCTGCGTGCCGTCTGGAGCCAGCTGATCAGGATTGCGCCGCCGTGGCTGGCCTATCGTCTGCGCTACCTGAAAGAACTGCTGGTCTTCCGCTACCAAAGCAACGTGCACGACCTGCCGCCAATCTTTCACTACTGGTCCAACAGGTATCTGGGGCCGCAGATCTTCAATCCGTACGGCATTCGCGATCCTGAACATTTCTTCTTCAAATTTGTCAGCGAGCAGCGGGAGCGTCATCCCGCTGCCAGGCTGACGATGGTCAGTATCGGCAGTGGCAACTGCGACATGGAATGCCGTTTGGCCAGCGCATTGCGTGCGGAAGGTATCGATAACTTCGTCATTGAATGCATCGACATCAACCAAGCCATGCTTGATCGCGGCATCAAGCTGGCGGAAGCGCTTGGTGTTGCCAGCTACATCGCCACCACAATCAGTGATTTCAATAATTGGCAGCCGGTAAAGCAGTACGACGTTGTCATTGCCAACCAGTGCCTGCATCACATCATTGAGCTGGAGGACCTGTTCAGCAAGGTCAAACAGGTGCTGACAGACGACGGCCGCTTCCTGGTCTCCGACATGATCGGCCGCAATGGTCATCTGCGCTGGCCCGAAGCCTTGGGCATCATCAACACAATGTGGTCGCAGCTGCCGGAGAAGTACAAGTACAACCACATGCGCCAGCGGCAGGAGCCGCAGTTCATCAATCACGATTGTTCAACGTCGAGCTTCGAAGGCATTCGCGCGCAGGACATCCTGCCGCTCTTGGTCGCCAATTTTCACTTCGAATTGTTTCTGCCGTTTGGCAATCTGATCTTCGTATTTATCGACCGCACCTTTGGCTACAACTTCAATCCTGAAGTCGTGGAGGACAGGCAAATCATCGATAAGATCCACGCACGCGATGAAGAGGGCATGCACAGCGGTGAGTTGAAACCCACGCAAATGCTGGCCGTGCTCTGCAAGACACCGGTGGCGCAGCCACGCTTGCGCAATGCACGCCTCACGCCGGAATTCTGTGTGCGGGTTCCGAGTTAGTACGCCCGCCATGGCTCGCTGTCTCTGATACCATTCCCGCCATAGCGACGAACAAGCGAGACCCCCATGCATACAATCAAAACCGTGAAAGTGCTCGACTCCACCATGGAAGTATTCCTCTTCCATCCCAAGGGCGCAGGTCCGCATCCGGGCCTGTTGCTGGCCCAGCACATTCCAATGGGGCATGCAGGCCTCGAGAACGATCCGTTTACACTGACCACTGCGCAGCGCTTTGCTGACAACGGTTTTATTGTTGCCGTGCCCTTTATCTTCCACTGGTGGCCGAAGAGCGATCCGCTGGAGAAGAAGCGTGATGAGAGCCGCGATGACTGGATGGTGGCCGACATGCAGGCTGCGTTCGCGTTGCTGAAAGCAGAGACGGGCATTGATCCGCATCGCATTGGCTGTGTAGGGCATTGCTGGGGTGGTCGCGTGGCCTGGCTTGCTGCCTGCCATATCCGGGAACTGGCTGCGCTGGCGACGTTCTACGGCGGCAACGTCAAGAAAGCGTTGGGTGCCGGCAATCAGCCGCCGATCGAGCTGACCCGTTTCATTGCCTGCCCGGTCATCGGATTCTACGGCAACAACGACACCAATCCTTCGCCGCAGGATGTCGCCGACTACCGCGCCGCGCTGACGGCCGCGGGCGTGCCGCATGAACTCCATCAATACGACGGCGCCGGCCATGCGTTCCAGAATTTTCCGATGCCAGAACGTTACAATAAGGCCGCCAGCGACGATGCGTGGGTAAAGGTGCTGGCTTTCCTGAAGGAAAAGCTGGTGTTGGAGTCCATCAATCAGGGCTAATGCAGCCCGTTTTGAGCAATGACAGGCAGTACCAATATCATCAATTGACTGACTCGCCGGTCATTATTTAGCATGACCTCACATTTCCCCAGGTTGGCCCAGCCATGACCGCATCCGTAGAGTTACCCAAAGCCGGTAAGCGTGAGCTGCAAAAGGAAGCGCGTCGCTCAACCATTATCGATGCCGCCCTCGACGCCTTCACCCAGCAGGGCTTCAACGCCACCAAACTGGACGACGTCGCCGAACGTGCGGGCATCGGCAAGGGCACCATCTATCTGTACTTCGACAGCAAGGAAAACCTGTTCGAGGAAGTGGTGCGGCAGAAACTGTTCCCGATCCGTGATGCCGCCGAAGAAAACATCGCGAGTTTTACCGGTAACGCCGCTGAACTGCTCAACAGTCACTTCGGCAATTTCTACAAGGCCATGAATGATCCGAAAGTGCCGCAGCTGATGGCGATGATCATTGGTGAAGGTCAGCGCTTTCCCGCCATTTCCGGCTTTTTCTACAACGAAGTCGTCAGCAAATCGCATCGCATGATGATGAGCATCATCCACAAGGGCGTTGCCAGTGGCGAGTTCCGTGCCGATGCCGACAAGGTGTTTCCGCAGATAATTTCGGCGCCGGCGTTGCTCGCCGCCACGTGGAACCTGCAGTTCGGCGAGCATTCGCCGATTGCGATGGACCAGTACATGCAGATGCACATCGACTGCGTGCTGCGTGCATTGCGCGCCTGAGCCAGGACTACTTCAGGACGCTCTCCTGCCAAATTTGACTTGACCATGGGCAGGGCCGCTCCCTAGGCTGCGCACCTGTACTGCTCCGGAGTTGTCATGTCTGTCCGATCCCGCCAGATCCTGTTCGCACTGCCAGTGTTGGTGCTCATTACAGGTCTGCTCGCCAATTCCCATATTGCCCGATCCGCTGGTGAGACGCCTTTTAACGTATTGAAGGCGACGCCGGCTGCGCGCATTGTGTCGGCGCCAATTGGCGAAATGAGCGGCATCGTCAAAAGCCCGCGTCGCGAGAATACCTACTGGGTGCACAACGACAGTGGTGATACAGCGCGCATCTTTGCGATTACCGCAGAAGGCAAATCCATCCTGCCGACCTATTCAAAATTCACCAACTACGGTGACGAAGAAGAGGACGGCAAGCAGCAGTGGCAGGGCTTTGAAGTGTTGCAAGGCAAGAACGTGGACTGGGAAGACATCGCCATCGACGCGAACTATCTCTATCTGGCTGACACCGGCAACAACGGTAATGCGCGGCGCGATCTTGGCATCTACCTGATCAGTGAAATTGATCCCACAGCATCGACACGCTCGGCCGTGATCCAGCATTTGCCGCTGGTCTATCCAGAGCAGAAAGAATTTCCGCCTGAGCAAAAGCATTTTGACAGTGAAAGCCTGTTTGATGTCGACGGCGTGCTGTATCTCATCACGAAGCATCGCGCTCCCGGCATCCTTGGCAGCTTTGAACCCGGCGCCAATCTGTACCGGCTCGACACGCGCTACACCGACAAGCCGAATGTGCTGACGAAGGTCGATGCCAACTTCTACATCTTTGCCGCGACCGGTGCTGACCTGTCGCCCGATGGCCAGACACTCGCGGTGACATCGATGAGTGGACTGTGGTTGTTTCCACGACCCGCTACCGGCGACCAGTGGCTGTCGGGTGCTGGCCGTTACTACGAGTTTGATCGTGATGCCTTCAAGCAGCTTGAAGCCGTGACATGGATTGATGACAGCACATTGCTGCTCGGCAACGAACAGCGCGATCTGTTCCACATTCCGCTGGCCACGCTGCCGGAAGCTGTCGAGCAACAACCCGCTCCACCAAAAGCAGCAGTACCCCCCCCGTGAAAGCATTGCACGACGTCTCCCAGTCCTACGCCAGCCACAGCCAGAGCTGGAAGCTCTATCTGGAGAAACTGCGGCAGGCAGTGGATGAGACGCTGGAGCGTCAGCATCTGCGCGCGTCGTTGCAGGCGCGTGTAAAGACGCTAGAAAGCCTCAGCGAAAAGCGCAGTTTCCTTGAGCGCAGCAGCGGTATTCCCGATCCGGAAATCAAGGACCTGCTCGGTTTGCGCGTCGTGGTGCCATTCCAGGAAGCAGTGGAACAGGTAGTGGAGTTGTTGCGCCAGTACCACGGCGGCGGCGATATCGAACGCAAATCAGAGAAGCTGTCGTTCCGTGAATTTGCCTACGACTCCGTGCATGTTGAAGTGCCGCTGACAGAAGACCTGCAGTTGCCGGGCTGCTGCAAACCCGTTGTCGAAATCCAGGTGCGCACGATTCTGCAGGACGCCTGGGCCGAAGTTGAACACGAACTGATCTACAAGAATCATTTCCGCTTTCCGAACAACGAAGTCATCCGCAAGAAACTTGCTGCGATCAACGCCAGCCTGAGTCTGGCCGACATGATCTTCCAGGAAATCCGCGACGCGCAGAAAGAAATGGAGCGTTGGGGCCAGGAGCGTTTTCAGGCGATGCTGGATCAGGCGGGCACGCAGATCGACAGTGGCGTGCAACTGGTAGGCATTGATGTGCCGCAAGGCACGTTGCCGGGTCTGGAAGCGCCGGGCACCACGCCCCGCGCAGAACTCGAACGCTTGTTGCTGGCCGGTCTGAAGGCGCACAACGACAAGGACTATCCCGGCGCTGTGAACTATTACACGAAGGTGTTGGATGCCAGCCCTGACTTGCACATCCGCTCCGTGGTCTTCAACCATCGCGGCATGGCCTACTTCATGTTGCAGCAGGAAGCGCTGGCGATGAGCGATTTCGATCGCAGTTTCCAGTGCGACAACACCAACTACCGTGCCTTGAACAACCGTGCGTTGGTGCTGCGCCGCATGGGTTACATCCAGCCGGCCCTGGAATGCTTCCAGTTGTCGCTGGAACGCGAACCACGCCAGGCCGAGGTCTACTTCCTGCGCGCACAGACGCTGGTGGAGATCGAGCGCCACACCGAGGCCCATGCCGATCTGCTGCAGGCGTTGGTACTGGAGCCGAACCATCGCGAAGCCTCCCAGATGCTGGGCGATCTCGACCGAATCTAGGGCCTCTTTCGGGGTTTTTTAGGTTCCCCGTGGCGTGTCCACGGTGGTATGCTGCGCCGCTTTCCTGTCGGTCCGGCAACGGACATTTCCCTTCTGAATCAAGCATGAAAGCGTTCTATCAGGATTTCAAACTCGGCATTCTCGGCGGCGGCCAGCTCGGTCGCATGTTGATCCAGTCCTGCGTCAATTTTGACGTGTTCACGTCGGTGCTCGATCCGTCTCCGATCGCGCCTTGCCGCGACTTCGCTTCGCAATTCCAGCAAGGCTCGCTGACCGATTACGACACCGTCTATCGCTTTGGCAAACAGGTCGACCTGCTGACGATCGAGATCGAGAACGTCAACGTGCAGGCGCTGTATCAACTCGAGAAGGAAGGCCTGCCGGTATATCCGCAGCCACGCGTTATCGAACTGATCCAGGACAAGCGCAAACAGAAACAGTTCTATCGCGACCACGGCATTCCGACTGCTGACTTCGTGTTGGTAGAGAATCGCGCCGACATTCAGCAGCACGCCGCGTTCCTGCCTGCGTTCAACAAACTCGGCACCGGCGGTTATGCCTGCTGGAAAAATACATCGACTTTGATCGCGAGATTTCTGTCATTGCCGCGCGCAATGCCAACGGTGAAGTGTCCGTGTTCCCGCCAGTGGAGTGCGTGTTCGATCCGCGCTACAACCTGGTCGACTATTTGTTGTCGCCGAGCTCGGCTTCCGCTGCGATCCTGCAGCGTGCTGAAGCGATTGCGAAGCAGGTTGTTGAAGCGTTCGGCATCGTTGGTTTGCTGGCGGTGGAAATGTTTGTCACGAAGTCAGGCGACGTGCTCGTCAATGAAGTGGCGCCACGTCCGCACAATTCCGGTCACCAGACCATCAGCGCCAACCATGTGTCGCAATACGATCAGCACCTGCGCGCCATTCTGAATTTGCCAATGGGTAATACCGCGTTGAAGTCAGCATCGGCCATGGTCAACTTGCTTGGCGAAGACGGCCACAGCG
>JAZKEH010000126.1:0-2336 GCA_040387155.1 Pseudomonadota bacterium
CAATGTTGCCTCTACCGCATAACCACGAGGCGCTGTTTCCAGCGCCGCCGACAGATAGGTAACACCGAGCGATTCCACATCCGGCGTCAGCAACAGCACAGGGGCTGGCGGCGAGTTGTCGAATACGGTGTAACGAATGTCATCTTCAGCCAGCGTGTCGTTGGGGCTCAGAATGATGTCGACACGATTGTCGCCCTCGCCAAACACCACGTCATTGAATGTGACGTTCGACAAACCATTGGTGCTGGCCGGCAGCTCCAGCATTTGCTGCTGCACGCCATTGACGTTGAGAACCACCTGTTTGGCACCCGTCGCAATCTCACTGTTGAAGGCGCGCACAGACGCAATGACACTGGAACGGTTTTCGATAACAACCGATTCCACCATGAAATTTGCCGGTGGCTCAGTGGCAAGCTGTTGTACGTCAAGCGCCACCGGGCGGCCATTGATGACATCGGGAATCATGTCTGCGAAGCGTACGGCCTGACCAGTCAATTGGTAATCGCTGATGACATGCAACGTTACCGCCGCGCGACTGTCTTCCAGCAGGCTATTGAGAGCGCCAACCATCGCGCCGAGGTCGAGACGGCCGTTGTCTGCCGTGAGTGTTGGCAACAATTCGCTGACGTTATCGGCCGTGGAAGTGGTTTCGGCAACGGTAGTGACTGTGGTGCTCGCCGCATAAAGGCTGGCGACATCACCAGATTCCATGTTGTCGAGAATCGTCTGCGCGCGAGCGCGTGCATCAGCCAGCTTGCTGCCCTCATGCATTGAGAACGATGTGTCGACCACGATGACGTGGTGCACGCTGTCGTCACTGACGACGACTTCGGGGTCATCCAGCAAGATGGGACGGGCGAAAGCAAACGCCAGCAAGGCCAGGAAGGCCATGCGCAAGGCCATCAGCAACAGATAGCGCAGCTTGCGCTGTACATGAATGCGCTTCTTCGAGGCCTCGAGGAAACGCGTCGTTGCAAATTTTTCGCGCTCCGTCGTTTGCATTTCCAACCGGTGCAGCCACCACGGAAATGCAACACCGAGTATGCCGAGCAGAAACAGCGGGGTAATCAGGCTCATCCGCGTTTCTCCCTGAAGGTCAGATAACTGTGCAGGGCCTTGTGAAGCGACTCGCCGGTATTGATCAAGACGTGATCACAGTTCATGCCACTGGCCGCATTCTGTATTCCGGCGATGTGCGCATTGATGCGCTCACGGTATTCTTTCTGCATAAAGTTGGGTGACACTTCAACGGCATGGCCGGTCTCCATGTCTTCATACAAGGTCGATTGCTTGATGTCGGGTGTGATTTCGCCGGGATCAAGCAAGTGAAACAGGATGACGTCCTGGCCTTGCACGGCAAGGGGCCGCACGTTGTCGAGCAATTCCTGCGTGTCGCAATAGAAGTCGGAGATCACCACGACGAGACCACGCCGACGGATGTGCTCCTGGAAACGTGTCATCGGTTTGTGAATCGCCGTGCCTTTCAACGCTTCCGCATGATCAATCGTATGAATAACACCCTGCAGCGAGCCGCTACGCGATGTCGGCGGTCGATAAGCCAGCACTTCGTCGGCAAACACCATGACACCAACCGCGTCATGTTGACGCGATGCCATGTAAGCAAGCGATGCGCCCAGAAACTTGCCAACCTGCAACTTGCTGAGTCCCTGGCTGCCATAGCCCATCGACGCGCTGCTATCCAGCAGGATCATCAGATGACTGTTGGTCTCGCCCAGAAAGCGCTTGATGTAGGTCTTGTCAGTACGCGCGTAGACGTTCCAGTCGATATAACGGGGATCATCACCCTCGCCATAGGCACGGTATTCAACGAATTCCTGACTGAAGCCGAATTTAGGCGAGCGATGCAAGCCAATGACAAACCCCTCCACGGCTGCCTTCGCCACCAACTCAAGGTTGGCCAACGAAGCCAGCACCTTGGGATCCAGCAGGTGCATCGGGGAACGTGGTTGGGCGGCAGTGGCCATCGTCAGCAGAACCTTATTCAGCAGCCGGCACGGGCAGGCTGTCGAGCATCTCGCCTAGGATCTTGTCGATCGTCACGCCATCTGACTCGGCGTAGTAATTCGGCAATACACGATGACGCAGGATCGGCGGCGCCAGTTTTTTCAGATCGTCTGCAGTCACGTGGTAGCGGCCTTCCATCAACGCACGCGCTTTGGCGGCCAGCACCAGGTTCATCGTGGCGCGAATCGACGAGCCGAAGTTTGCATACTTCCTGATGATGGCCGGCGCAATCGGATCACTCGGACGCGTAGCACGCACGATGTCGACCGCGAAGCGGCTCAACGAAGCAGAGATCGGCACCTGCCGCACCA
>JAZKEH010000126.1:2436-3766 GCA_040387155.1 Pseudomonadota bacterium
AGCAGGGCAGCCTGTGTCTTTGGTGGCGTGCGGTTGATCTCGTCAGCCAGCAATACGTTGGTGAACACCGGACCCGGGATAAAGCGCCATTCGCGTTTGCCGGTGCTCTGGTTCTCTTCGACCATGTCGGTACCCGTGATGTCAGTCGGCATCAAATCGGGGGTGAACTGAATGCGTTTAAACGTCAGGCCCAAGGCGCTGGCAAGCGTATGCACCAGCAAGGTTTTCGCAGTACCCGGCATACCGGTAATCAAACAGTGACCGCCCACGAATAGTGTGATCAACAGGTTATCGACCACGTCGTCCTGGCCAACGATGGTGCCACGCACTTGTTCGCGAATTTTCGTCGTCGCACTCTGGAAGCGTTGCACCAACTCGCGGGTGTCGTTGTTGTTCTGCTCTACTGCATCACTCATGGTCTCTTCCTGCTGTAGTGTTTAAGAAATTCTTTCCGTTAATCATCCGTGCTTGCCGGCGCTGCACTTCTGCTCAGCTCAAGCAACAAGGCCTGGGCAGGCCGGTACTGCGGCGCAATATCAAGCGCGGTCAGCAAGTACTGCATGGCATTGGTGTTGTCGTTCAACGCTTTGTAGGCAGTGGCCACTTTCAGGTTGGCATCGGCCTTGTCATTCGGATCAAGCGCCAGCAGAACCAGATACTCGCGCAATGCCTTGTCCGGCTCGTTGTGCGTCATATAGAGATCGCCGAGCTTGACGTGCAGATCGTCGACAAAGGGGTCTGACCAGATCACATCCTTCAATACTTCAAAGGCCGGTTCGGTCTGGCCGTTGGCGATGTAGTTGTCAGCCAGTGCCAGCAATGCACGCGGAGCATAGCCGCCTTTCTGCCAGAAGGTTTCCAGCGTCTTGAATTCGTTTTCCTTGTCATTCAGTCGCGAATACGCACGCGCCATTGCAATGTACGGACTGTCGGCTTCGACGTAATCGGGGAAACTGAAAATGGCGCGCTCGGCCGCATCCACCGCACCCCGCCAGTCTTCAGCTTCCAGCGCCATGAAGGCGGCGGCCTGATCGTCCTGCCACGTTGGCAATTGTTTCAGCAGCGTGCCGTACTGGGTCTGGATGAACTGGTCAAAGTGTTTGTCGAAATCGTCGGTGCTGATGCCCAGTGTCTGCGGAATTGCATCCGCCAGTTTCACACCGTTGCCGAACTGGTAGAGCATGTCGACGATCTTGTCGAAACCGTAGTTGAGGTCGATGAACTCCATGACCAGGCCGCCCTGCATGTACGACACGATGACCTGGTCATCATAGGTCGGACGCATGAAGCCATCGTCGAGCTGGGTGACCGGCAGGAACTTGTCCTCGGC
>JAZKEH010000126.1:3776-4810 GCA_040387155.1 Pseudomonadota bacterium
TCCTCGGCCATTGCCTGATAAACATTCAGCGGAATCTTGCGACCGGGAATGGGGCCGGTGCGCCATTCTTCAAACACCGCAATGCCTTCGGTATACCAGCGTGGCACCAGATGGTTGCTGGCCTCTACTGTGTAGACGTGCGCCATCTCGTGCCACAACGTTGTCCCCCAGTGATAAGACTCACCGCGGGGATGTGCGGTCGGTGAATCCATCGACAGCAGATAACCGAATGTCACCCCGAGCAAGCCAACGCCGGGCATGCCAATCGAGCGCACAACAAAATCTTCATGGTTCGGATACACCTCGACAACCACTGGCTCTCTCGGTGTGAAGCGATAGCGTTGCTGATAGTTGTCCATGCTGTTCTGGGTCAACTCACGCACATATTCCTTCATCACAGCGGATTGTGATTTATCGAGGCGCAGGCTCAGTGTAGGAAAGGCGCCCTGCGGGGGGTCCGGAAAATTGAACACCTCCATATCAAGGAAGGTATCCAGCATGCGCATCAGGTTGATCGTGGTCGGATTGAACTTGTCACCTTCAAACGATTTGCGGATGTGATCGACGCCGCGTGTCACCTGATTCAAACGCAAATAGTTCTGGCCGAGTTCGACATGGGCTTGCCAGTGAGTGGGTTCAATCTCTACCGCCTTGGCATAGAACTCACCGGCCTCGCGGTAACGTCGCGTGATCATCGCGTAGTAGCCCGGAATCGCCCACGCGTCACCGTAAGCTGGGTTCTCGGCAAGCGTAGCATCGATAAAGGATTGATAAGGCTGCAGCGTCATGAACGCGAGCGACGCTTCGAGTGACTTCAGTTCGAGCTGTGACAGCTCGCCGTCCTCTGCCACTTCGCGTGCTTCAGCCAGCACTTCGCGCGCCTGGTCGAACTGGTCTTTCTCCAGCGCGTTGTGCAGCAGCATCAGCAGGCCGCGATAGCGCGCACCCGCCGGAGCCAAACCGTTTTCGACGACGGTGCTCATCAGGGCGTTCAGCTGTTCCGGATCACCATTGCCTTCCGACAACGACCTCGC
>JAZKEH010000126.1:4820-5505 GCA_040387155.1 Pseudomonadota bacterium
CGATGTTCTGGTCGACGGGCTTGCTGTACTGCTTGGCCATGAGCGCGCTCCTGCGAAGGGGGTCGAGGGATTGAAAGGCGACCTATGTAGCAGAAAACGCGCTGGCGGTCATCGGTGAACGCGGTCGAAGGCGATCCCCGTCTAGCGGCCCGACCGAAGGTCCGCCGTTTTCGACGACCGTGCCCATCAGCGCATTCAGCCGTTCCGGATCACCGTTGCCTTCCGACAACGACCTCGCGGCGCCAATTTTGCCCCACGCATTCTCCGGATCGATTTCCAGCGCTTCCATGAACAGCGTGTTCGCTTCACTGTACTGGTAGGTCTGCATATAAAGCTCACCCCAACGGACGCGCAACATGGCGTTCATCGGTTCAGCATTTACCGCTTGCTGGAAAACAGTATTGGCGCCTTGCAGGTCACCGAGTGCCCACAGGGCTTCCGCACGAATTGCGACGGGGGAAGTGGAGGCGATCAGGCCGCGATAGCAGCTCTGCGCTTCCTGCACCTGGCCATGCCAGTACTGGTCTTCGCATTTGAGCAAGTCAGTATTGTCGAGCGCGCCATAGAGTTGCTCGCGCGCTTCCACGTTTGCAGCCAACGCCGTCAACACGCCTGCAGCCACCAGGGCCAGGCGCAGGGACGAGCGTCGCAGCAGACTAGAACGCACGCGTGCCTCCCGGTGCAG
>JAZKEH010000127.1:0-4516 GCA_040387155.1 Pseudomonadota bacterium
CATATTCAAACAAGGTTCTGGATCATTACGAGAATCCGCGCAACGTCGGCAAGCTCGACGACAGCGATGCGAATGTTGGCACCGGCATGGTCGGTGCTCCTGCCTGTGGCGACGTCATGCGCCTGCAGATCAAGGTGAACGAGGCAGGTGTTATCGAAGATGCCAAGTTCAAGACCTATGGCTGTGGCTCCGCCATTGCCTCGAGCTCGCTGCTGACCGAATGGGTCAAGGGCCGCACGCTGGATGATGCTGCGCAGATTCGCAACACTGAAATTGCTGAAGAGCTGGGTTTGCCTCCTGTGAAAATCCATTGCTCGGTACTGGCAGAAGATGCAATCAAGGCTGCTGTCGCTGATGTGAAGCAGAAACGCAGTCAGGCCAAGGCCCAGTAACAATCAACAAGCAAGACAGCTCAGTAACAAACGACAAGCAAAAGTAATTGAAAGCGTAATCAAGGCAGGTGAACCATGGCTATTTCCCTGACATCAAATGCAGCAAAACACGTTGCCCAGCAAATGGCTGCGCGCGGCAAGGGCGTTGGCATCCGCGTGGGCGTTACCACGACCGGCTGTTCCGGCATGGCCTATGTGCTGGAATTTGTCGATGAATTGAACTCTGAAGACAAGGTATTCGAAAACCACGGCATCAATGTCATTGTTGATCCGAAGAGCTTGCTGTATCTGGATGGTACTGAAATGGACTTCGTCAAAACCGGTATCAACGAAGGCTTTGAATTCCGCAACCCGAATGTCAAAGGCGAGTGTGGTTGCGGCGAAAGTTTTACCGTCTAACCGCAGCCTTGCATGACAACCCTTGATTTCTTTGCACTGCTGGGCATCCCGCCCAGCTGCCAGCTCGACCGCACATTGCTCGAACAGCAATACCGCGCGCAGCAGGCCAAGTGGCATCCAGACCGTTTTGTGAGTGGCTCCGACGGCGAGCGCCTTGCTGCGCTGCAGCACACCAGCTTGTTGAACGACGCCTACGCGACACTGAAGAACCCGTTGCGACGCGCAGAGCATTTGCTGGATGTGAAGTGCCCCGAAGACATGCGCAAGCCGCCGTTGAAGCTGGAGCATGCTTTTCTGTTGCAGCAAATGGAACTGAGAGAAGATCTGGAAGAACTCGCCCAGCACAAATCAGTGGAGGCGCTGCTGCCACTGCGGCAGACGGTGGATGCCGAACTCACGCAGTACTGGCAAGAGTTTGCAAATGAAATCGACAAACAGGATTGGTGCGTTGCCCGTCTGGGTCTGCAGAAACTGCAGTTCCTGCACAAGCTGCAGGAAGACATCAATCATCTCGAAGATCGCTGGCTGGACGACTGACCCATGGTACTTTTTTCAATAGCGGAACCTGGCCAGGGCCGCGCCAAACAGGCGGTGCAGCGCAAGCGCGCGGTAGGCATCGATCTGGGCACCACTAATTCCCTGGTTGCTGTTGCGCAGGAGGGCAAGGCGGAAGTCATCGCGGATGCCAATGGCAGCGCATTGCTTCCATCGGTTGTGCAATACCTGACGGATGGCACCCACAACGTGGGTGAAGCCGCACTTGCCACGTTGAGTGGCACCACCATTTCTTCGTCGAAGCGTTTGCTGGGTCGTGGACTTGCCGACATCGGCTACCAGTTGCCTTACACGTTGCAGAGCACCACCGGCGACGGCATGGTCATGATTGAAACCGCTGCGGGTCCAATCTCGCCGGTGCAAGTGGCGGCCGACATTCTGAAGGAGTTGGTAACGCGTGCTGAAAAATCATTGGGTGGCGAACTCGATGGTGTGGTCATCACAGTGCCTGCCTATTTTGACGAATCCCAACGTCAAGCCACCCGCGCTGCGGCGCGCATTGCCGGCTTGAAAGTATTGCGCCTGCTCAGTGAACCGACTGCGGCTGCCGTGGCCTACGGGCTCGATCAGCATCTGGAAGGCACCATCATCATCTACGACCTTGGTGGTGGCACCTTCGACGTTTCGTTGATGCGTTTGCACAAAGGCGTATTTGAAGTGCTGGCTACCGGTGGCAACAGCGCGCTGGGTGGTGATGATTTTGATCGGGCTATTGTGGGCTGGATGCTACAACAGGCCGGAGTGACTGAAGTCGACGTGGTTGAGTATCGACAGTTGTCTCAGCAGGCGCGCGCTGCCAAGCATGCACTGACGACGGCTGAAGCCGTATCCGTGCAGTATGGAAGCTGGCAAGGCGAACTGAGTCGCGCCACGCTACATACCCTGATCGATGGTTATATCGATGCCACATTGAGTGCATGTCGCCGCGTATTGCGTGATGCCGATCTTGCGGCATCAGATGTCAGCGAAGTGGTACTGGTAGGAGGTTCTACCCGTACGCCGCGCATCCATGAAAAGGTAAAAGCATTCTTTGGTCGGGAGCCACTGTGCTCACTCAATCCCGACGAAGTGGTCGCACTCGGTGCGGCCTTGCAGGCCGATGTGCTGGTCGGCAACAAGTACGGCGAGGCGGCCTTGCTGCTGGATGTAATCCCGCTGTCACTGGGTATCGAGACGATGGGGGGATTGATGGAGAAAATCATTCCGCGCAACAGCACGATCCCGGTAGTTCGCGCACAGGAATTTACGACCTTCAAGGATGGCCAGACTGTCATGTCGCTGCATGTCTACCAGGGCGAACGTGAATTGGTCAGCGATTGTCGTTCATTGGCGCTCTTCGATTTGCGCGGTATTCCGCCAATGGTCGCTGGTGCTGCCCGCGTCAAGGTCAGCTTCCAGGTGGACGCAGACGGTTTGCTCGAAGTACAGGCAGAAGAGATGACCAGTGGCGTCAAGAGCAGCGTGGTCGTCAAACCATCGTTCGGACTGGCTGAGCAAGACATCGCTGGTATGATCCAGACCTCGATGCAGAACGCGGCCGCCGACAAGGCTTTGCGCACGCTGCGCGAAAAGCAGGTGGAAGGGCGCCGTCATCTGGAAGCCCTGCAACAGGCGCTGCAGCAAGATGGCGACAGCTTGTTGAGTGCTGATGAGAAAGCCGCGCTGCTGACCGCCATGCAGAAGCTGGAAACAGCTGTCGCCAGCGAAGACGCCATCCACATCGAACACCTTACCGAACACCTGAATACACTGAGTCGCGACTTTGCCGCTCGTCGCATGGATGCCGGTATCAAGGCAGCCCTGGCCGGCCAGCAACTCGACACGGTGGGAGATAGCCTCTGATGCCACAGATCATCGTATTGCCCAATGCAAAAGTTTGCCCTGAAGGGGCGGCATTTGAAGCCGAAACCGGCGAGAGTGTGCTGGATGCTGCTCTGCGCAACGGCATTGAAATCGAACATGCCTGCGAGAAGAGCTGCGCCTGCACTACCTGCCATGTGCTGATCCGCGAGGGTTATGGTTCGCTGGAACCGGCCGACGAGCTGGAAGACGACTACCTGGACAAGGCCTGGGGGCTGGAAGCCGATTCCCGCCTCAGCTGCCAGGCCCTGGTTGGCACGGAGGACCTGGTAGTCGAAATCCCCAGATATTCCATCAACATGGTGTCTGAAAAGCGTTGATTTCACATTGGAAGCGGCTTTTTTGGGGTTACCTTTGCCCCCCAAAGGCGCATACAATACGCGACCTCGTTTTCGTAGCCTTTAGCTGGAGTTTCGAATGGCAGTTGAACGTACCCTTTCCATCATCAAACCCGACGCCGTAGCCAAGAATGTGGTTGGCAAGATCATCAGTCGTTTTGAAGACGGCGGCCTGAAAGTGGTCGCAGCCAAGATGCTGCAATTGAACGATGACAGCGCAGGTGGTTTCTATGCAGAACACAAGGCGCGTCCCTTCTTCAAGGATCTGGTCAGTTTCATGACTTCTGGTCCTGTCATCGTGCAGGTACTGGAAGGCGAGAATGCCATCGCAAAAAACCGCGAGCTGATGGGCGCTACCAATCCAGCCCAGGCTGCTCCTGGCACCATTCGCGCTGATTTCGCCAATTCGATCGACGCCAATGCCGTGCATGGTTCAGACTCGGTTGCCTCTGCCCAGCGCGAAATTTCCTACTTCTTCAAGTCCGAGGAACTCTGCCCCCGTCTGTTCTGAGGCAGTCTTCTGAAGCGGCCGGCAACCCGCCGGCCCAACTGGTAAAGCCCATGCCGAACGCATTGACCAATCTGCTGGGACTCAACAAGCAAGCGCTGGAGGCCTTTCTCGCCACATTCGGAGAAAAGCCTTTTCGTGCTGTGCAACTGCAGAAGTGGATCCACCAGCAGGGCGTTACCGATTTCGATGCGATGACAAACATCAGCAAATCCCTAAGGGAAAAGCTGAAGACTGTTGCTGAAGTACGCCCCCCCAGCATCCGTGACACCTTTGCAGCGCAAGACGGTTGCTACAAATGGATCGTGGAAGTTGAAAGCGGCAGTGGCGTTGAAATGGTTTACATCCCTGAAGCGGGCCGCGGTACGTTGTGCATCTCGTCGCAGGCAGGCTGCAGTCTCGATTGCAGTTTCTGTGCAACCGGCAAACAGGGCTTCAACAGCGATCTCACCGCCGCCGAAATC
>JAZKEH010000128.1:0-2466 GCA_040387155.1 Pseudomonadota bacterium
TAGACGAAGAGCCGGCCAGCGCAAGATCAACCGGAAAACCGCGTACCGGATAACGTGTGAAGAACGGATCCGGCGCAATATGAATCACCTTGGCGCCACTCTTCAGGCTGACCTTGCTCGGCCAATACGGCACTTCGCAGTCAATCGCTACGATGACATCCGCCTGCGCAATCGCATCAGCAGGATGCACGCCGACAAACATCGGGTGTGTCGTTGGAATGTTGAGCTCGCGCGCACCCGGCTCGCCCGGCATCGCTACGCCAAGACCGTATTGTTCCGCGATGCGGCCCAGGCGATGCACGTTCTGCGGATCACGACCGGTACTGGAACTGATAACGAGCGGATACTGCGCCGCCGCCAACCACTGCGCTGCCTGTTCAATGCCGGCAGCAGAAGGCGTCGATACCAACGCACCCAAGGCGCGATCACGCGGTGCAGGTACTGACTTGTCCGTCAGATCGCCGAGCACCTCGCGTGGCATGCACAGATAGACGGGCCCCTTGGGTTCACTCATCGCGATATCGAGTGCACGGCCGACGATCTCATCCGGCGGTTGGCCAGGACGCAATTCATAGTCCCATTTCACCCATTCACGCACGATGCCGCCCTGGTCAAAGCTGTCCTGCCCCCAGTGAATGCTGGCGTTGCGCGAGCCAATGTGGCCGGTCTCAGTACTTGGTGTGCGGCCGGCGGTCAGCAGAATGGGCGCCTGATCGCGCGCGGCATTCATCAAACCGCACAGCGCATTCGCGGTACCGACAGTCACATGCACCATCACAGCAGCAGGTTTGCCAGTCGCGAGGAAATAGCCGTGCGCCATCGAGATGGCGACGTTCTCATGCGGCACTGTCAGGAATTCCGGCGTCTTTACACCGGCTTTCTGCGCGGCAACCAGCGCTTCGATGATGGGGGCAGTATCAGTACCGGCATTGGCAAAGACATAGTCGATGCCGCGATCCAGCAGCGCCTGCAAGTAATTGGTGGCGACAGAACGGGTGGGGTTGCTCATGGGAGTCTCTGGAAAAAATAAAACTGTTTCGACGCTGGTTTTTATGGGAGCGGCGACACGTAGTGGTTCACCACTGGCGTCGTATCCGCTTTCAACAAGCTTCTTATTCTGCTTTGTATCAGGGCGTCGTGCTTCGTGATTCTCTCATGCTGGCGCAGATGATCAAGCCACGTGTTCACCACATAGCTTTCAACGAATACCCCCGGCGCGCCGGCATCTTCAAAGATCTGCCAGAACGTGGCGCCATCACGGCGCCGCGCGGCGCCCAGCAACTGGATCTCGCTGAGGAACTCACGATGGTCAAGCTTGTTCACCTGATAGCGAACGGTAATCATCACCGGCCCCTGGTCGTGCTGCACCGGCAGCACAGGTTGCGGTTTTTCCCAATGTTTGGACGGTGTGTGATCCATCTGGTCGTTGCCGCTCACCGGCCAGCGTCGCGTGAACAGGCAAGCGATCACCAGCCCAGCCGAGGCAATCAGCATCGACGATGGCAGGTCGGTCACTTCAGCAACGCCACCCCACACCACAGGGCCTATCGCCAGTGATCCCATGAAGAAAGTCTGGAACACGGCGAGGCCGCGTGAGCGCACCCAGTTCGGCAACGCGGTCTGCGCCGACAGTTGCGCACAGGTCATCACGGTAATCCACGCCGCCCCACACAGGCAAAGCGCCAACAACGCGACCATATGATTCTGCACGGTGGCGGTAATGCTGATGCCGGCAGCAAACACGAGACCGGCGCGCGTGATCAACTGATCGTTGTTCATGGTCTTGCGCAAGGTTGGCAACAGGAAGGCGCTGCCGATGGCGCCAATGCTGATCGCTGCGAACAGGTAACTGTAGGTGCGCTCATCACCTTCCAGCAGATCGCGTGCAATCAACGGCAGCAAGGCCCACATCACGCTGGCAAAGAAGTAGAAGCCGATGCTGCGGAAGATCGTCGCCTGCAAGGGCGGTGAGTGCCGGGTAAAACGCAAGCCCGTCAGAATCGCCGGCCACAGTCTTTCGGGCGGCAGCGGATTTACTGGCGGCACGCGCTTCCAGCGCAGCAGTACCCAGATGATGAAGAGCAAACTAACAGCGTTACAGACAAACACCGCGCCGCTGCCGGACACCGCAATGATGGCGCCCGCAATCAACGAGCCCAAAACGCGCGACACATTCATGCCCAGCGTATTGAGACCGACGGCGCCCTGCAGGTCTGCACGCGGCACCACCTCGGGCACGATTGACTGCCACGTCGGCATGATCATCGCAATGTTGATGCCGAGCAGCAGCGTGAAGATCAGCAACGTCCATTCACCAATCAGTCCTGTGAGTGTCATCACTGCGATAAGCAAGGCGACCAGGAGGCGACCGATGTTGGCGCTCAGCAGGTAGAGACGACGATCGAGGATGTCGGACAGTGCGCCCGATGGAAGCAGGATAAAAAAAGCGGGCAGCGAAGTAGCCGT
>JAZKEH010000128.1:2476-3537 GCA_040387155.1 Pseudomonadota bacterium
TGCGTTTTTCGACATGACGGCGGACTCGTGCTGGGGCGGGCTGATCACCGGCGATGTCGTCAGCGTCGTCATCAACCAACCAGCGCCAACTTCGTGCATCCACGAACCAATGTTCGACACCAGTGTCGCCAGCCACAGCCAGCGAAAGGTGCTGTTTTTCAGTGGTGCCCACGGCGAATTGTGTTTGACGGCGACGGGTTGGCTCATGGTTACTCGTGTCTCGATTGCGCGGCCATCCTGGCATCAAGCTGTCGTAGTGTGGGACTCAACAGATAAAACAGCGCTACAACTGCCAGCATGATAAGACAGGCAACAAAGATCGTGTTCGGTACGCCATACTTTTCCGCGGCGAGCGACACCGGCAATACGCCAAGCGGTGTCAGCCCCAACGACAACATCAACATGCTCGACATGCGGCCACGCACTTCGTTGTGCGCCAGCAACTGCACAATCGTCGTGTTCATCGTTTGCTGCATGTCAGCCATCATGTTGGCGAACAACAGCAGCACCAGCGCCAGCCAGAATGACGGACTCTGGCTGAATGCCGCGAGAAACATGCCGAACAATGCTGCGGACGCCAGCATCCAGCGCGTGCGCGTCTTGCCATCGCTCAGGCGCGCAACAATCAACGCACCGGTAATGCCGCCGGCACCGACCATTGCCATCAGCATTCCCAAACCGTTCTCGCCGACTTTCCATACATCAGTGGCAAACACCACCAGCATGCTGTGCACTGGCAGCGTCAGCAGCAGTGGCGGAATACCAAACAGGATCACCAGCATGATGGGGCGATGCTGGCCGATATAGGTAAGCGTATAGGTCATGTCGGCCATCAATGACTTTTTCGGCTTCGCGTCGGGATAAGAGCGCGGCAGCATGAAGGTCGTCACGGTGGCGACGATGTGGAGAAAGATTGCAGCGCCGTAAGCACCCGGCAACGTGATAAAAGGAATCAGCCCGCCCATCATTGCCGGACCGAGGAAACGACCCACGTTCATGACTGCACTTTGCAATGCCATTGCGTTGCCCAGCAGTCCACGGCCGACCATGCCGTAGATCAT
>JAZKEH010000129.1:0-4885 GCA_040387155.1 Pseudomonadota bacterium
ATACGATCCGTTCACAATGGATCCAAGTTATCGCTGCGAACCGGTTGCCATTCGTCGCGGCTGGTTTGCGCCAGGTACGCCGATGGCAATCAAACAGGATGGCGACAACATCATCATCCAGCATGAGTGGATGGATATCGCGCGCACTGTGCACATGAACCAGACCGCTGCTCCCGCCAATACGCCCGAAGCCATCCTGGGTTATTCACGCGGCCATTGGGAAGGCGACACGCTCGTAGTTGAAACCGATCACTACAAGCCTGGCGTGTTGAACCAGTTCGTCGAAATCGCCGGCAAACCGATGACGGGTCTGCTGCATTCCAATCAGCTGAAGACAGTCGAGCGCATTACATTCGACAAGGCGTCGAATCGCATCAAACTGGAAATCGATCACACAGACCCGGTGTACTACACCCGCGAGTTTCCATTGACGCAGGGTGAATACGCCGCTTCCGATCTGGAAATCAAACCGTTTGGCTGTATCCCCGAGCAGTTGAAGTAATCTTGTTTACGCGAGCAGTGGTGCGGGCACTCGATGTGCCCACGCCTCTCCAAGCTTCGGCATAGCAGCACATGGACTTGCTTCCCGCCAATGATCTGATCTTTCTCGCGCTGATGGCGCTTGCCACCGGTTTCATCAAAGGCGGCATGCCGGCGCTGGGGCCGCTGGTGGCATCAACAATCGCGTTGTGGTTTCCGTCACGCGATGCGCTGGGGATCAGCCTGGTGTTGTTTCTGATTGGCGATTCCGCCGCCGTGTCGATGTACTGGCGTCTGGCAAACTGGCAGGAGCTGCGCAAGATGCTGGTGCCGGTCGTCATCGGCATCATTATCGGTGGCGTTGTACTAAGTCGACTCGACAATCGCGCGCTCGGGCTGACGATAGGCTTCATGGTGCTGATACTTGTTGCACTCGAACCACTGCGACCAAGACTGACGCGCTGGGCATTGGCGCATCCGGCAATCGCACGCAATACTTCCGGCTCTCTCGCCGGCCTGGCGACAACCATCAGCAACTCGTCCGGCCCCATCCTGACGATATACTTCCTTGTCCTGAATCTCGACAAGCGCACCTTTGTCGGCACGGCCTCCATCTTCTTTGCCTTTGCCAACGTCGCCAAGCTGCCGATCTTTATCGAGCAGGGTGTGTTCCAGCCGCAATATGCGGGCTCACTGGCAGCAGTTGCCGTATTGGTCTACGTCGGCGCCTTTGGCGGCAAGAAGTTTCTCGAGTGGATCTCGCAGCTGTGGTTCAACCGCATTGTGCTGTTGCTGACAGCAGTGGCTGGTGTGTTGCTGATTTACAACAACTGGTAAGCATCCAGGGTCCAACGCATCAAGGCGTCATCAACTCAAATCCCAAACCCCAGCTGTTGACATACTGGTAGTAATCAACGAGATCACTGTTGTAGCCGGTCTTCGTCCACAGCTGGATCGGCAGGCCGAACACATCGGTCGTGAATTCCAGCGTAGTCGTGTTGTTCTCAAACATCTTTGAGTAACCAGTGGTCTGGGTCAGTTCAAATTCCTTGAAGCAGATAAAGGAGTCGCCGAGGAAACAGCGGCTGCTGTTGAAGTTGTATTGCAGCGCCAGCGTGACACCGTCGTACTGGCGGCGCGGGCGATTACGGACGCCGCCGTCTTCCCACAGGTTGTATTCCTCCGCTGGTCCCTGCAGCAGGCCTTTTCGTTTGTAGTGCTGCAGGCGCAGCTGCGAATTCAGATTGGTATTCCACACCAGGCGCCAGTCGATAAACGCATAATCCCAGCCGCGACTCAGGCTGTCGCGTGCGAAGGTCGGGTCTTCGCCATGGGTAACATAGTTGCGCTCTTCTTCCAGCAATCCTGCCGGCGTGTTAACGCGCTGTCCGTTCGACTCGTGCGCAAAGCCGAGATCCAGCCACGATTCATCCGAGCTCCACATGCGATAGAAAACGGAGGGATTGAAGCGGCGCGCTGTGACAGGAGATGAATCACGCGTGCCAATGTACTGCGAGAAGCGGCCGGTGAACCCGAGGTACAGCTGCATCAGATATTCTTCATCGCCGGGGATCACGCGTTCGAGCACATCGGCGGCGACAGCCTGCGACTCTTCCAGCAGCGGCCATTGCGCAAACAGCGGATGTTTGGACGACACCGTGAAATCCAGGAACATGGCATTGATGTCGTTGCTGTCGGTACGCAGCATCAATTTACTGGCTTCCAGACTCGACAACTGGCTGTGGCGCGCCAGCACTGTCTGGCGTATGCCATTGCTGCCGATTTCTTCGTTCCCTACTTTCGCAGTGGCGATGATGGCCAGTACGGGCAGCAACGGCTCTTGCGGGCAATCGTAATACTCGGTCCATTCCTGTCCACTCTGCTGATAGATCACCATCGAATTCGTGCGCATGACGTCGGCAGCGGCGCTGATTGTCAGCCTCGCCTTCTTGTGCGGCAACGTCAGCCGGCGATAGACGATACGGGGCTCCTGTCGCAGTGGCCGTTGCTGGCAGCGGTCCAGGTCGAGCGTGTCCAACCGGCTGACAATGTATTGACGATCCAGCTCCGACAGCTGCGGCGCTTGCTCATCGCTGTCTATCAGCACCACGCCGTTGGCAGGTTGCTGGGCCACCGCCCACAGCGGCATCAGGGAAAAAAGACAAAAAGTAAGGGTTTTCAAGGCGCTGTTCTCCAAAAAACTACATTCCATGAGGGATACGAAGGGCGGGGCGGGTGGTTTCTCACCCTGATGAACCAAACTACAATGGCGCTACGTTTTCCAAGGAGGATAACAGCGTGTTTCGTCTGATCTCTGCATGCCTTGCACTGTGCCTCGTCACTGCTTGCGCCGTCAATCCTGTGACCGGTCGTAATGAGCTGTCGATTGTGTCGGAAGAGCGCGAGCGCCAGATCGGGGCGGAGCAGTATGGACCATCGCAGCAGAGTCAGGGCGGTAAATACGAGGTCGATGATGAATTGACTGCGTATGTGAATGAAGTAGGCCAACGGCTGGCAGCAGTCAGTGATCGTCCACTCGATTATGAGTTTGTTGTACTCAACAACGGTGTGCCCAATGCATGGGCCTTGCCGGGCGGCAAGATCGCCGTCAACCGCGGTCTATTGTACGAATTGAACAATGAAGCAGAGCTGGCGGCAGTGCTCGGCCATGAGATCACCCATGCTGCCGCGCGCCACGGTGCGCAGGCGATGACGCGCGGCACCTTGCTGCAAGGCGCGCTGGCGATTGGCACGATTGCGGTTGCCACCAGCGACTATCGCCAATTCGGTGATTACATCGTTGGCGGTGCCCAGCTTGGTGCGCAGTTGGTCAGCACGAAATACGGGCGAGATGCCGAGCGCGAGTCTGATTACTACGGTATCCAATACATGCTGCGGGCGGGCTACGATCCGCGCGCCGCCGTCAGTCTGCAGGAAACCTTTGTGCGCTTGTCGGAAGGCCGGCAGACCGGTTGGCTGGAAGGCATGTTCTCCAGCCATCCACCGTCGCAGGAGCGAGTCGACAATAACCAGGCCTTGGTAAACGAGCTGTTGCCCACGGTGGCAGGGCGCGATCTGGAACTGGGTGAGGCGCGCTACCAGCAGGCCATCGCCAAATTGGAAAAGAGCAAACCTGCCTATGAGTTGTTCGATGAGGCAGAGAAAGCCATCGCCGATGACAAGCTGGAAGACGCACTCGACAAGGTCGAACAAGCCATTGCCCTGCAGCCCGGTGAAGCGCGCTTCCACGGTCTCAAGGGCGACATCATGGTCTACCAGCGACGCTATCGCGCGGCGGTCGACAACTATGATCAGGCCATCACCCGCGATGCCAACTATTTTGATTACTACCTGGGCCGCGGCGTGGCGCATGCCCGCCTGGATGACCGTCGCAGTGCTCGCAGTGATCTGGAACAGAGCGCCGAGCTGCTGCCGACGGCGATTGCGATGAACGAGCTCGGCAAGATTGCGTTGGCCGATGGTGATCGCGCCAATGCCAAACAGTATTTCCAGCAGGCGGCGCAGGCACAGGGTCTGATCGGCCAGGAAGCGACCGCGGCGTTCATATCGCTTGATGTCGCCGACAATCCTGCCGGCTATGTGCAGGCGCAGGCCTTTGCTGACGACAGTGGCCGCATTCTGGCGCGCGTTACCAATCGCAGTCCGGTGGCGATGGAGGGTGTGCAAGTGGAATTTGCTGCTGTCATCGGCGGCAGTGTGCGTCGGCAGTCAGTTGTACTGCGCGGACTCGCGCCCAACAGCTACCAGGACATCAACTCGGGCATGGCGTTTCCGCGCGGCACCACGTGGACGCAGGACATGATGCAGGCGCAGGTTGTCGGAGCTGGTTTGTGAGCGGCGCGGAGCCCACTGCGGTAGCACGAGTCGTTGATGTCTGCTGACACCGATCACTTCATGCAACTGGCGCTGGCCGAAGGGCGCAAGGCCATTCCGCTGTGTCAGGACAATCCACCGGTTGGCTGTGTGCTGGTGCGCAATGGGGAAGTCATCGCTGCTGGCCACACCAATGCGCCCGGTGAGCCCCACGCTGAAGCAATGGCGTTGCAGCAGCTCGGTGAAGTCGCCGGCGAAGTGACTGCCTATGTAACGCTCGAGCCCTGTTCGTTTCATGGACGCACTCCCTCGTGTGCGCGAGCGCTGATAGCAGCAGGCATCAAGAAGGTATTTGTGGGCATGGTCGATCCAGATCCGCGCAATGACGGTCGTGGTATCGCGCTGATGCGGGAAGCGGGCATTGATGTGCAGGTAGGCGTGCTCGAAGCGCAGGTGCAGCAGGAATTGCAGCCCTATCTGGGCAAGGCGCCCTAGCGGCGAGCCAGCCACTCCAGAATCGCCGCACTCACTTTTGCATCGCCGCCCTCAATCCCCTTGTTGCCAAACAGGC
>JAZKEH010000130.1:0-3515 GCA_040387155.1 Pseudomonadota bacterium
GACTTCTACTGGTTCACGCTGCACGGCGCCCTCGATCAGTTGTTGCACGGAATTACCACCACCTACAGCCACTCGCAGCGGCTGAACTCCACCGAGGAGCAATACCTCGAAAGCATGGAGGCCGAGATGGAGGTGGGCCAGCACTTCATCTTCTCGTACAACAATGACGTAACGCAGACCTCGGAGGCGATGGAGCAGACCTTCGCCGCCTTCATGAAGCAGGTGGAGACCAACAAGTCGAAGCCGTTGTCACCGATGCTGGGCGCCGCCATCAATGCCGTGGGCAACTTCCAGCCGGGCGATGCGCTGGCGCGCGAGATGGCGCTGGCGGAGAAATACGACATTGGCGTGCAGATCCACTATCTCGAACAGTACTCGAATCGCGACACCGATCGTGCGCAGTGGGAGTTCATGAAGGAATCCGGTGCGATCACTGAGAACACTACCTTCGCCCACTTTATTCACACGACTGATGACATTCTCAAGGACACCGCCGCTGCCGGCGGCGGCATGATCTGGAATCCGCTGTCGAATGGTCGTCTTGCCTCTGGCCTGTCGGACATTCCGCATTACCGTGAGCTGGGTGTCAAAGTCGGCATGGGTGTCGATGGCGCTGCGTCCGGCGATATCAGCGATCCGTTTGAAAACATGCGCATGGGCATGTATGCGTTGCGCATGCGGCATCATGATCCCGACATCATGTCAGCCGAACAGATCCTGCGGTTGCATACCCTCGACACAGCCAAGGTGCTGGGCCTCGGTGACAAGGTTGGCAGTCTTGAACCCGGCAAGTACGCCGACTTCCTCATTCTCGATCCGGCCAGTCCTTTGACCGGCGGCATCATCAACCCGGTACCGCAGTTGGTAGCCTCGATGAACGCGATGAACATTGAAGAGATCTACGTGCGCGGCCAGTTGGAAGTGCTGCACGGCAAAGTGCTCGATCACGACAGCGTGGCCGTCCAGGCCGAGGTCGCGAAGCGGGTAGCACGCATTCACGCGGCATTGCCGAAGGTGGCAGCCGTACCCTGAGGTGGCGGCTGCGCTTTAATACGGAATCGCTGCCATGACGAAGCCAGAGACGCTGCCGCTGTTCGTGCTGATCCATGGCGCCTGGCAGGGCAGTTGGGCCTTTGCCGAGTGGGCGCCACTGTTGCAGCGTCGTGGGTGCAACGTGGTGGCGGTGGATCTGCCTGGCAATTGCTGGCCGCCGGAGAATCATGCGCCAGCCAATCTCGCCAGCTATTGCACGTCTGTACTGGATGTCATCAAGCGGCACCCGGGCCCCGTCATTCTTGTCGGGCACAGCGGAGGTGGCATCACTGCTTCGCAAGTGGCTGAGCTGGCGCCGGAACGCGTTGCCGCCGTGGTCTATCTCGCGGGCATCATGCTGCCGTCTGATCGCGACCTCGGTGAAGTAATCCAGCAGTGCGTGGTAGAAAATCCTGGCATCGACTTCGACGGTATTACCACGTGGCTGGAATATTCGCCGTGTGCGACGGTGTCGCGTGTGCGGCCGGAAGGCGCGCTGACCTGCTTCGTGCAGGACTGCGATCCGGTGAAGGCGCTGCATGCCGTGCGCCAGTTGCGCCCGCAACAGGAGAGCGGGCGGCTGATGAAGCCTGTGCTCACCGAGGAGCGCTTCGGCACCGTGCCGCGCCTCTATGTTGAATGCACTGCGGACGAATCGCTGGTACTGCCGTTGCAGCGCAAGATGCAGCAGCTGTCGCCGGGTGCGCAGGCGCTGACGATGCATTGCGGCCATGTGCCGCAATTGGCGCAGCCAGAGCGGCTGACTGATTTGTTGCTGCCGGCGTTGGGCAAGTTGTTGTCACCTGCACTGCGCAACCCGATGCACGCTTGATTCAAATCCCCGGCGCACTGCCTTTGGCCTCGTTGTGGAGCCGACAGCAGTAGCACGTCACCAATACAGTGCAAACGCCAATTGAACTCTCACGCGCAAGCAGCAAGTAACTATCCTTCCTTGTCGCGCCTGCGCTGAGAAATCCCTGCAATTGCTCACGTCTGCGTCGAATATCCGCGGTAAAAACTTGAGAGAAGTAAATTTTTCTGACCGCCAAAAGCGTATGGCATGCCTGTTGCTTTGTCTTGTTCAGAGGGGAAACAAAATAATTCTGTTCATCACGTGGTGAAGGAGCAGCATGAAACGCGTATCTCTCTCTCGGTCCTGTCTATCAAGAAACTGGGCCGCCGCATTCGTTCTCGCAACAGGCATTCCGGCGTTCGCTGTTGCAGACACTCTGGGCAATGGCACTGATGATGCGAAAGCAGAAGTCACCGATTCCAGATCAGTGTTCGGCAGAATTGGCGAGCTGATTTTTGAGCCGCGGAAACTTCCCGATGAAGGTCCTGTTGAATCTTCGATGGTAAATTCCGCTGCAAACACCGCACCATCCTTGTCCAGTACGTTGGCGCCATCGTTATCGATGCATAACGCACTGATGCCAGTCAGTGCAGCACCGGTGCCGCTTTTCAGCAGGGAGGCGAGTTACACGGCTGACTCCTATGTTGATGCACTCCGCAAGATGGAGGTGGAGGCGGGACCGTACGCTGTGGAGATGGCTGAACCCTTGCTCGCACTGGGTCGTCTCTATCAACAGCAAAATGAACATGAACTGGCGATCGCCGAGTTCGATCGCGCCCGTCATATCAGTCGAGTCAATTACGGCCTTGACTCCGAGGCGCAGTTTCCAGCGATTGAGCTCAGCATTGCGAGTTATCTCGCCCTGCACAATTACGCCGAAGCAGTCGATCAGCAAGAGATGCTGGTGGCCATGCACAAATCGCGTTTTGGTGCAGAGGCGGTGGAACTGGTGCCACGCTTGCTCACGCTGGGCGATATGTACTTTGCTGCCTTTGAGCGTGGTGTGCAGCAGCAGGGCGTTGGGCTCAATCTCGAGTATGGCGCCGAGAGCAATTATCGGGATCCCGCTGAGTTCACGGCAAAGGAGCTTGCCTTCCTGTGGCTGCAGCAAGCCCAGATAACCTACATGGGTGGCATTACCATCTTGCTGAAGCAGCAGGACTTGCAGAATCCGCAGTTACCGCGGTTGGAAGCCAACGTGGTTGAGACGTTGTTCCTGCTGTCGCATCGTGAGGAACTGGAGGTCGAGCCGGAGTTCTTCCTGGGCGCGGCTGACAGCATACGGCCACGTGGCAAGGCGCAATGGAGATTCGAAGACGAAGACAAGCCGCTGTACCAGGAGGGAGAAGTGGCCTTCAAACGCATGCTGTTCTATCTGCAGCGCAGTCCCACGGCATCGCCACTGCAGATAGCGACAGTGATGCTGCAACTGGGCGATTGGCATTTTCTGTTCAACCGCTACCCGAAAGGGCGCGCGATCTACAAGGAGGCAAAGCAATACCTCGAACAGGAAGGCGTGGAGGCGGCTGCCATTGCTGCACTGCTTGCGCCGGAAGTACCCGTGCAATTGCCGACCTTCATGGGACAGCCACACAGTCGCGCGCGGCTGGCGGCGCAGGGACATGAGCCT
>JAZKEH010000131.1:0-3747 GCA_040387155.1 Pseudomonadota bacterium
GTTTGCACGATGTTGTTTTCGAGTATTGATGAGCGTGGCAGCAAGCGCAGCACGGCCATCGAAATCACCGCAGCAGGCAATGACGTCGAGAACGTAAGACCGGCCTTCAGACCGAGATAAACGTTGGCAGCCGTGAACAGGATGGTAATGAGTCCACCCAGAATGATGCCGCGCAGTGTCAGTTCAGTCTGTTGTTGGTTCATGCGATCAGTACTCCTGTTTGCGTATTGCTGCCTGTCTTGCTCATTCTTTCATGTAATGCGTCTTCGCCACCGGCTTCATCAGCGCATTGCTGACAAGCCCTATCGCCAGCAACGCCGCCATAAGATACATCGTGCTGTTATACAGCGACGGGGTGGGATCGACTGTGCCTGCCGGCGCAATTTCCATCAAGCGCGCGATGGTGACAGTTTGTGCAGAGACCAGTGCATCCAGCTGGTCGAGACCGGCGCCAAAGCGCTGCTGGAACGCCGCCGGATCCACTTTGCTGACAAGGTCTTCGATCGCGTTGGTGACTGCATTCTGCCGGAGCGAGGTGATCGCCAGCGGGCCCACCACGCCTGCCGTGCTCCATGCTGTCAACAAACGGCCGTGAATGCCACCGACGAACTTGGTCCCAAATACGTCGGCGAGGTAGGCAGGGATCGTTGCAAAGCCACCACCGTACATGGTGAAGATCAGCATCGTCGCCCCATAGAACAGCACCAACCAGGTAACAGCAGGGTCAACGCTGACGCGCGTCGCCGCGAACGGCACCGAACAATAGAGCACGATGCCCAGCGCGAAGAAAATCCAGTACGTGTTCTTGCGTCCTATATAGTCGGATGAGGAAGCCCAGATGAATCGCCCCAGCATGTTGAACACACTGATCATGCTGACATAGGTGGCCGCGAAGGCGCCGTTCACGATGCCTGGCAGGGTTGTCCCGAATATTTCACTCATCATCGTACTGGCCACACCGAGCACACCGATACCGGCAGACACATTCATGCAAAGCACGATCCACAATTGATAGAACTGGCGGGTCTTCAGTGCTTCGTCGATGTCGACGTTGTGGGTCGTCACCATCTTCTTCGCTTCGGTGGCTTCGGTTGGCGGTGTCCAACCCTGCGGCAACCAGCCTTCACGCGGGACACGGTAGGAGAAGGCCGCGATCAACATCACGATGAAGTACAACACGCCCAGTGTCACGAAGGTCTCGGCAACACCAATGGAACCGGTGCCGACGACGTAAACACCCTGAGGGCCAGGTACCAGCATGCTGGCCACGTCGTTGACGCCAACCACCACCACTTCCAGCCGCTGGCCAGCCTGGTCAACAAAGCGACGACCGGCTTCAGTGATCAGATTCACCTGATCTGTGGTGCCGAGATACTCCGGTGCCTCATAGAAGAACTTCATGAAAGCGCGCTTAAGCGGGGTACCCACAATGGCGCCACCCCCAAAACCCATGATGGCCATGCCAGCCGCCATGCCGCGGTGATCCGGGAACCAGCGAATCAGCGTACTGACCGGCGACACATAGCCAAGTCCCAGACCGCAGCCGCCAATAACGCCGTAGCCCAGGTAGATCAGCCAGAGCTGGTGCGTGAAGATGCCCAGCGATCCAATGAGATAGCCGCCACCCCAACAACAGGCTGCCACCGTGCCGACCATGCGCGGCCCCACTTTCTCCAGCCAGCGGCCGGCAAACGCGGCCGACAAACCAAGAAAGACGATGGCTACCGAGAAGATCCAGGTGACGCTGGCGAGACTCCAGTCATCGGCAGCCGGGGCGACGACGCCGAACAGGCGCGTCAGTGGCAGGTTGTAGATACTCCACGCATAGACCGAGCCAATGCAGAGATGGATCGCGACGGACGCTGGCGGCACCAGCCAGCGGTTGAACCCGGGTCCTGCGGTAATGCGTTCTTTCGACAACAAGCCGGCCATGCGTGTCCCCTTCTTCTTATTCGCTAGAATGCATTAGGCAATGGAATATCGCTGGCAGACAAGCGGTCTATCCTTGCGTTGACCACGCTTGCGCTGGCTCTCTTTCCCCCTCATTTGCGGAGGTTTCCATGTCCTTGCCCTTGAACAGACGTCAGTTGTTGCAAACCGCCGCTTTGACTACAGCGGCCGTGACCATGCCTGCACTGAGCGCCGTCGAGAGCGGTCGTCTGACTGCACGCCTCAAGGCTCCCACGCAAATACTGACAGCCGGCGAGCATGTATTGGCCGATAACAACGGCCGACGTGACATCCTTTATGTGCCGCCTTCCTATAACCCCGCCACGCCCGCACCGTTTGTGTTGATGCTGCACGGCGCCAGCGGCACTGGCGATCGCACGCTTACCTCGCAACGTGCTGCGGCAGATGCGCATGGCGTCATCACACTCTGTGTCAGCTCGCGCAATGGCACGTGGGATGCGATACGCAACGACTTTGCGGCGGACCTGAAGGCAATCGATGAGTTGTTGGTACAGACCTTTGATCGCTGCGTCATCGATCCAGCCCGAGTGGCAGTCGGCGGCATGTCGGACGGCGGCACCTATGGCATCAGTCTCGGCCTGATCAATGGCGACTTCTTCACGCACGTCGTTGCGCATTCACCAGGCTTCATCATCGCCGACAACTGGCATGGCAAACCGAAGGTTTATATCTCGCATGGCACGAAGGATGAGGTGTTGCCGTTTGATCGTTGTGGGGCTGCTATTGCGGCACGGTTGGAAAAGGCTGGGTACGCTCCGCGTTTCGATGTGTTTGAAGGCGGACACACAGCGTCGCCGGAAATTCGTAGCGCGGCGATGGCGTGGATGAAGGCCTAGGATGGTGAATCGCGTCAGTTCAGAGTAGCCAGTCGCTTCTGATATTCAGCCAGGTTGGCGGAGTCCGGAAAGGTGCTGATCAACAGCTGCAGCGTCGCCTTGGCGCGACCGTTGTTACCCGCCTGCGCGTAGAGCTGCGACAGCGTTGAATAATAGGACTCAGTCTGCACAGCGTCGGGAATTGCAATCACCAGCTGTTCGTAAGTGGCCAGTGCTTTGGGATAGTTTTTGGCATCGACATACAAGACGCCCAGCAATGAATAAACAGGCTCACCAGCTTGCGCCTTATCCACCGCCAGCGCTTGTTCCAGAAACCGCGTGGCTGATTCAGCTTGTTGTAATTGGTAATAGGCGAACCCGATCAGGTACAGCGTTTCCTGATCGTTGTTGCCTTGCAGTTCGTTAGCCTGCAGCAAATGCTCCAGTCCCTTGTTCCAATCCTCTACCTGCAAGTACAGCTTGCCGAGCATCAGGATTGCGCTGGTGCGTTCTGCCTCCGATAGCGACTGCGTTTGCAGCAGGGCCTCGCTGGCAGAGATAGCGTCCTGGTGCATCTCCAACCTGATGTCGAGGCTGACAACCTGTTGCAGCACGCGCGACATCTCATAATCATTCAGACCGGAGTTGCGTAACTGCTGTAGTGCTACCGCAGCTTCATCGAGTCTTCCGGCGTTCATAAGGTCGAAGGCTTCGGTCAGGGCACGCCCGACTTTCACCGACATGTCGATATCGACAATGGCAGGCGGCTCAGCTGCCAACAACGATGGCGCACAGAGTGCGACGCTGAGCACTACACTCATCGTCGTGCTCACTATCGCTCTCTTCATCTCATTGGGCCGCAGATTTGCACGCACTGAGTGCCGTTGCGCAACCTTGTCGGGTTTGCTGACAACCATGGACGTTACTATTTGCTTCCGCCATAACTCGAATAAATCAGCGA
>JAZKEH010000132.1:0-1360 GCA_040387155.1 Pseudomonadota bacterium
CATCATTGTCGTAGTCGCCGGCGGCAACACCGGCCGCCATGAACTGCCGATCGCGCGCAATACCGCCAACGACTGGATTGTAGCCATGCACGTGCGTCAGGCCGGCAGCCTGGCTCACCTCGACAAACTTCCATTGCGACGCCTGCACAGCAAGCGAAGCGCTGCTGCCCAGCGTGGTGCCGTCGCTGGTTTTCACTTCGAAGTGCAGTGTGTAGTCGCCAATGCCAAGACCGGGCAGCGTGAGCAAGGGAAAGTTGTTCAACCGTATTGCGGCAGTTCTGGCTGACACCTGTTTGCTGGTGGCGGGACGGAAACCAAGCGGATAGACATACGAGAACAGGGCGCCGCGTGCTTCCGCCCACACGTAATAGTCGGTGGCCAGACCTTGCTTGTTGCCGGGCAGGAAGTTCAACAGCACGGTAAATGCCTCGCCCTCACTCAGCCGCAGATCTCTGCTGCCGTTCACCGTGATGCTGATCGTCGGACCTGGGTCCTGCGCGTTATTCAGCGCACTGCCGGCAATCAACTCGGCAATGTTGGTGAGGCCGTCGTTATCACTATCGGCCGTATCGACTCCCGCTGAGCTTAGCCAGCTTGTCAGCGCGGTGAGAGAAGGCGGCGCCCCTTGCAAACGGGTTTGGCCACTTTCCAGCTCACCAGGATTGCTGCAGGTTGGCGGCGTAGCGCCGCTCAACAGCGTGCTCGCAGTGGCTGCCGAAGGATTGCGTACGGTACGCAACTGCAACTGATAGTCCCGACGAATACGGGGCAGGTTGCTGAAGAACAGATTGATGTTGCAGGTTTCGAGCACGGTCTCGACTGTGGTCAGGCACAGCACGAGACCGGCTCTGCTGAAACTGTCGGCGCGAATCGTTGCCGGCAGGTGCTCGTGCAAGGTGTGCAGCGAACCGTTGCCATCGCTGATCAACAGGCCGCCTTGTTGCGTCAATGCCGGCCATGCAGCACTGCTGCCACTGCAGACTGCAGCGAGTTGATTGTGCTGCGTCGCACTCAACGTTGGAGCGGCCTGCAGCAAGGTCTGGACCAGTACTCCGGTCGTCAGTAGCAGCAGTGCGCGAACGTTGCGCAAGAACACCTCAGCCGAACATCTGGATAAAACGCATGTAATGTTTCTTCAGGCGATTCCAGGCCGGCTCAAGCACAGTGAGCGTCATTGCAATGCAGCCGAACAACAGCAGCAGTACGAGGATGTCCCACAGGGGCCGGTTGTTGTACAGGAAGCCAAAGTCAAACGCGTGCAGGCCGTAATAGCCCCAGCGATTGCGGCGATCAATGGTTTCGGCCTTGATCATCTGTCCGTGCGACGGGGTCAGGTAGAGCCAGGTCTGCTGCGGGTCGT
>JAZKEH010000132.1:1370-2949 GCA_040387155.1 Pseudomonadota bacterium
GTACTTGAGGCGCAGCACCGGAAACGTACGTACTGTGCGTGGCAGACCGAGGTCGAAGGAATCCACTGTGTGGTAGTAGTAGGAATCGGGTTCGGTCAGCCAGGTGAGTTCCGTGTATTCCTGCCCTGGCATTGCAGTGGCGGCCGCTTGCAGCAGCGCCGCTTCGGCAAAGTCGGTGAACATGGGGGCAGAGATGTCCACGGCATCCACGAAGCGATGCTCCCACTCCAGCGTCGGCGTCAGAAAATCCAGCGCGCTGCGCGATACCCAGTCTTCCAGTTCGGTTTCATTCGGTGCGCGATAGGCCACGTAGTAGGGCTTGCTGTTGTAAGTCTGCAGCTCCAGTTCTTTCACCGGATACTCGGCGCCAATTCGCTTGACGGCTTCCTTCATGCCGTCAATCGTCAGCGGCGTGAAATCCACTGGAGCGCCAAAGCCCTGCACGGTGCGCGCGCCGGCCTTGATCTGGTCCGGCGTGTAGAACGATTCGGTGATCGAGGGGAACACCGACATCGAGATGAGCCCGCTCAGCATCCACGTAAACATGAAGACACCAAAGATGAGGCCGGCGTAGTGATGCCATTTCCACCAGCCCGTGTAGGGCGTGCGATAGGCTTCACCGCGCTGGATGTATTTCGGTGTATTGCTGTAGCGCCAGATGCCCAGCACGAGGCCGAGCACCGTCATGCCAAGCCCGATCCAGCTGATCCAGTGCAGGAAGGGTGTCCACCAGGCTTCCTGTCGCCAGAAGTACAGCGTGTGCGTGTTGTAGCCAAGAAAGCCCAGCGTGCGTGTCAGGTAGGTCGTTTTCATGACGATCTCGGCAGAGCGCTGCGACATATAGTATTCATCGCCATTGCCCATGTTGATGCGGTGCATCGGGAAGTGCGTTTGCATGGCGGGCGAATGCGTGAAATTGTCGGGCCGCGTCAACAGGCCTTCATAGCGCATCGTTTCATTGAATTCGGGATAGAGCTTGGCCAGCGTGTAGATGGAGACGTCCGAGGTCACGCTGCGCAGCAACTCGCCGTTGTCGGCAAACACCACACTCCAGCGGCCAAACACCTGGCCGGTATTGATGTGGTAGGCGGGCCTGTCATCCACCATCGAAATACGCAGGCGGAACGGTGTGCCTTCGACCGTGTCCAGTGCTTGCTGTGGCGTGACGGTGGCAGTCGACAGATCCAGCGGTGGCAACCGGTACAGGCGCTCGCCGGCCGTGTGATGCGGGATGCCGTAGTACATCAGGATGACGCCTGAAATGGTCCACAGGACAAACATCAGGCCGACGGCAATGCCGAGCCAGCGGTGGAAGAAAATCAGGGAGAAGCGCCAGCTGAGTAGTTGTTTGAGTTTCATGCAGAGTGGGGGTCTTGGAGGGCTTTGGGTAATAGAGCTGCGGGGTGTTGGATTTATTGCAGCGGCTGGGTCCAAAGATAGTCAGTGAATGGGGTTTGGGCAATGTGATGGGGTGTGATCTTTCTGTTACTTCTTGGTTCTGCCTGGTCGCATTCGGCGCAAGACCTTTCCTGGACCGCTGCGAGCCCATCCATGGGGCGCTACCCCTCAGGCCATCCAT
>JAZKEH010000133.1:0-5554 GCA_040387155.1 Pseudomonadota bacterium
CCGATGAGAAGCTGCGCAGCAGCAAGATGGTAGAGACGCTGTGGTGATTACTTACGCCGCATCGTCAACGCGATAGCTGCTCAAGCGCGACGTACGTGCATCCCAGAACAACTTGCTGAAACAACCCCGGTACTGCGCATGCGTCATCGGTTGCACAGCAGTCAGTTCCGCAATGCCAAGCCGTGCTTCTTCCAGCCGGTAATTGGGAATGCTGGCATTCAGATGATGTACATGATGCAGCCCGATGTGCGCAGTGAACCACGCCAACAGCGGTGGTAGTCGCAGATAGCTCGACCCTTGCGTGCCGACCTTGTTGTACTGCCACTCAGTCACCGGCGCGTAATAGGTCTCTTCAAAATTATGCTGGATCCAGAACAGCAGACTGCCGCAACCCGCGCCGATAAAACTCGCCGGTAGCATGAACGTCAGATACGCCACCCAACCAATCCACCAAAGAATGGCGCCGTGCACAAGCAGGCTGCTGACATTGGCAATGACGATGCTGCGACGCAGCGCGCGTTCCTGCGGCACTGGCCAGCGAAACGCCTTGCGGAACATGAAGAAATCTTTGGAGAACTTGCGCTCCGCCAGCAGGCTCCACGCGCCAATCGCAAAGATGTTACGCACCGATATCTTGTCTTCACGGTAGCGGCGGCCACGCGGATTGGCATGCGCTTCCTGCAGCGTCATCGGGCTGTTCATCATGTCGACGCCGCGGTGTTCAAGCTTGCCCTGGTTCTGGTGGTGCCAGTGGTGTTCGGCAGCCCACAACTTGAAGGGCACCGTCGTTACCGCTGCGAGCAAATGACCGACGAACTGGTTGATGCTGCGCTGGTTGAACAGCGAGCCGTGGCCACAGTCATGCTGCAGCACGAACAGTCTGATCAACAGACCGCCCATTGGAAGGACGAGCAACAGTTGCAACCACCAGGACGGATAGCGCGCAACCAACGCCAGCGTGGCAACCGCCAGCATCAGCGTTGACACGACTTGCCATGCAGACAGCCAGGCATTGGCGCGACGGAACGGCAGCGTCTGTCGCAGTAGCGCCCAGTCGTGTTGCGATGAGGCAGCAGTCTGTGGATTGGCACTGGACGTGGACGACAAACGAAACTCCGGATCAGATGATGGTGGTGTTGGAGGCGGTAGCAGCCGGTACAGGGATTGGCGCGCACTCACCACTCGCCTGGCCAATGGCTTCGCCAAAGCGCACGCTGTGGCCGGTGGCAAGCGTTCCGAGCCAGTGGGCGGCGCGCGGCGGCAGCAATACTAGCACTGTCGAACCCATCAGGAAGTGAGCCACTTCCTCGCCTTTTGCGTAGTGCAGGGCAGAGTCATCGTAGGCCTGGCTGCTGATGCGACTGTTGCCGCGTTTCAGCAAACCACTCCAGCGGGTGACGATGCCGGACACAAAGCCGGCGCCGACCAGCACGAGTACGTAGCGGCCGAACGGCGAGTCGAATTCACAGATCATGCGCTCGTTGCGGGCATACAGCACGGGCACGCGTTGCGTCACCCGAGGCTGCACGCTGAACAGGCGACCCGGCACATGCGTGCTGTGCAGCAGCCGGCTTGCCAGTGGTGCGTAGACGCGGTGGCAGTCTTCCGGCGACAGGTAGAAGGTGGCGTAGATGCCGTTGCGCAAATGCTGATTGCGGGGCCAGGCCGTCGCCAGCAGCGCTTCCAGCGTGTAAGGCTGGCCCTTGGCCTGCAGCAGTGTGGTGTCGGTCAGCGTGCCGAACTCACTCACGCGGCCATCGACCGGTGCGGCAATGCTGTTGACGCTGTTGCAGATTGGACGTGCGCCCGGCTTCAGTACCCGGCTGAAGAACGCATTGAAACTGGGATAGGCGTCGATGTCGCCGATGAGGGCTTCGTGCAGATCGACCGGATGGTGGTAGAGGAAGTAGCGGATCAATGCGCGTTTCAGCCAGGGCCGTTCTGATTCGCACAGTGCGCGGGTGATATGCGCCAGCGCGTGCCGTGGCCACACGTGCTGCCACACCGTAGCCAACAGCACCGACAATCCGTGAGAGACGGAAGAACGAACGGGCAAAGTGCTGTGCTTGCTGGCGTCCATCACTGGGAGGGCTTGCCACGCAGATGCAGCCACAGACTTTGCAGCAGGAACCAGAGCAGGAAGGCGAAGACAGCGGCAGCGGTATCAATGAAGAACAGTGCCATCGCAGCGACCAGCAGATCCCACGGCGCACGCCGGCGCGCCAGGTAGTGCTTCGGCAAATCGGCAAAGACGATACGGCTCAACATCAGGGCCGGCAGCAGCGACGCCAGCAGCAGTGGCAACCAGGGAAACAGACCGGTGCCCACAGTGGCCGCGAGTGCAGCGACGACAAACAACGACGCCACCGGCGAGCACATGCCGGTGAAGAAGAAATGCGCGGTCGTGGTATCAGTATCCAGATTGAAGCGGGCGAGTCGCAGCAGCACCGCACTTGCCCACAGTGCTGCCAGCACAGCGGCGAGCACCGGCGACAGGGTCCACAGGGCAATCGCGATGATCAGCGCCGTGGCAACGCCAAAGGTCGCTCCGTCGCACAGGGAATCGAGTTGCGCGCCCAGTGGATTATTGGCTTTCAGCGCGCGCGCCAGCGGACCATCCAGCGTATCGCACAGCACGCCAAGCGCGATCAGCGCAAAGGCGCGCTGCAGGCCGCCGGCAAGATCGCCCTGCAGTACGGCATCGACGCACAGCATGACAGCCAGCACGCCGGCGACGGCATTGCCCAGCGTCAGGGCATTCGGAAGTTGGCGGAGCAGGGAAGAGGAAGACATGTTCAGGACGACACTGCGAGCAGGTACCAGGCGATCAACGGCGCGGTGACGGTAGCACTGTCGAGCCGGTCGAGAACACCCCCCTGACCGGGTAGCACACTGCCGAAATCCTTGATGCCGGCGCGCCGCTTCAGCCCCGAGAACAGTATGTCGCCGGCAAAGCCGCCGATGCTGAGCAGCGCCCCGAAGCCAATGGCTTGCAGCCACGAAAGCGGCAGCAACCGGGGAGTAAGAACGGCACTGGTTACCACGCTGAATACCACGCCACCAATGAACCCTTCCCACGTTTTGTTGGGACTCAGCTGCGGCACGATGCGGTGGCGACCCAGCGCCTTGCCGGCAAAATACTGGGCTATGTCATTCAGTTGCGTTAACAACAATACCCATACAAACAGCAGCAGTGAGGCCTGGTCACCGCGCAGCAGCCACCATTGCAGATGGCCGAGGCCAACGACGATCCACAGCAGGGCGGGCAACAGCAACAGCCGCTGGCGCGACCACAACGCCCGTGTGCACTCGATCAGCGCGAGCGCGATCAGCAGGACGAACAGGGCGCCCCGGCTCCAGGCGGCGGTGACGACCACGACCAGCATCACACTGGTGACGATCCACCACGAGGTCAGCCGGGCGAAGTAATCGCGCAGGTGCCACTCGGGCCGCGCGCTGCGGAGTACCAGGCCGGTGGCGGTTGCCACCAGCAACAACAACGCAAGGATGCGGAACTCCTGCGTAAAGGGTCTGGCAAAGAATCTGACAGTGAATGAGACAGTGGGGCAAGGTCCATTGGTTATTCAACGGTTCCCTAAATTATCCGGACCTTTATACTTGTCGGCTGTTCCGCGCCGGCGGACATCATAGTTCTTACTGCCTGCCAACGCAGCAGGTCCCATACACAGGAATAGGCTGGAATGTTGAACGTTGAAATTGCCGCCCGCAAAATGCTGCTCGCTCATTGGGAGCGGCATGTCACGGACGCGGCGTTGATCCTGCATGACAAGTGGGGCACCACCCGCGTGGGTGCACCGGCAGAGACGAACCGTGGTGAGACCGTTGAGCTGGAAATCCGCGACCCACGCTTTTACACGCGCACGCTGACGCTTGGCAGTCTCGGCATGGGCGAGTCCTACATGGACAAGGACTTCGACGTAGTCAGTGGCGGCCTCGACGGTTTGTGGACCGTGCTGGTGCGCAACAAGGCCAAGCACAAGGCGCGAACCGACCCGATATTTGCCGCCAAATATCTTGGGATTCTGCTGTACAACCGTTTGCGCAGTCCGGCTGCCAATGCACAGGCGCATTACGATCTCGGTGATGAGGTTTACGAGAGCTTTCTCGGTTCAACGATGATGTACACCTGCGGCTATGCCTATTCGGCCGACGACGACACCGACACCCTGCAATACAACAAGCTCGACCGCATCTGCCGCAAGCTGCAATTGAAGCCGGGTGAAAAACTGCTGGATCTCGGCTGCGGCTATGGCGGCATGCTGATCTATGCTGCCAAACATTACGGCATCGTGGGCACCGGCGTTACCAACAGCAACAACCATGCAGCAACGGCAATGAAGCGCGCCGTAGCGGCGGGTGTTGGTGACAGGGTCAGTATCACTGGTAGTGATTTCCGTGATCCACAGGGCGAGTACGACAAGATTGTCAGCATCGGCATGATGGAGCACCTGCGCGAATCCGACTATTCCGACTGTTTTGAAACCGTGGCCCGCTGCCTGCGTCCTGGCGGACTGGCCCTGCTGCATACGGCCTGTACCAACTCCCCGACCAATCGCCACGACCCTTTCATCCAGAAATACATCTTCCCTGGTTCGAACTGGCCATCGCTGATACAGATGACGACCCAGATGGCCAACCATGGCTTCGCCCTGCTCGATGTTGAAAACATGGCCCGCCATTACGTTGTCACCATGCGCCGTTGGGCCGAGAACTTCTACGCCAACTGTCATACGCTGGACCCCAAACGCTATGACGAGCGTTTCATCCGCATGTTCAAGTTCTACATGGGCTGGGGAGTGGGCACGGCCTCGGCGTCAGATGGAGGGCTCTACCACTTCCTGCTGACGAACGATCACGCCCGCGCCAATCCTTTGCAGCGGGTATAGCCGATGACACTCAGCATCGTGCACGCGCTGCAAGGAAAGGAAATCCTGCTGACGGGTGCCACTGGTTTCCTCGGTCTTGCCCTGGTTGAAAAATTATTGCGTCATGTGCCTGGTTGCTCACTCACGTTACTCGTGCGCAGCAGCGACCACGCGTCGGCACAAAAGCGCTTCACCGAACTGGCGCAGGCAGAGCCGATTTTTGCCGGCATTGATGCGACTGCATTCGCACGCGTCCGCTGTCTGGCAGGCGACATCACCGTACCGCGACTTGGTCTGAACGATGAAGATCGTGCTGCCCTGCAAGGGCGCATTGCTCTCGTCATTCATTCTGCCGCCAGTGTCGATTTCGATGAGCCGATCGATGAGGCCATCAGCGTCAACATTGAAGGTCCGCTGGCCGTGCAGGCGCTTGCTTGCGAGATCGACGCCGGCTTTCTGCAGATATCGACTGCCTATGTGTGCGGTGATCGCAGCGGCCCGATTCCCGATACGCTCGACAGCGCAGGTGTGGTCGCTGCGGTTGATCCTGCGGTGGGCCTGCAGGTCCTGCGCGATCTGGTCGCGCAGTTGTACGCTGAGCATGGCTATGTCGCCGGCACGGCGCGCAAACCCAGCAAGAAACTGATACTGGCGTTGATGACGACCGG
>JAZKEH010000134.1:0-2468 GCA_040387155.1 Pseudomonadota bacterium
GCACAGGTGTGGCGTCGTCTCTATCGCGATGAGAACCTCGAAGTGCGACTGACTTCCGATCCGCACTCGCACAGCGAAGCCCGCGCCAATGGCGTGCTGCGCAACTTTGATCCCTGGTATGCCGCGTTCAATGTGCAGGCCGACAACAAGCTGTACCTGCCGCCGGAAGCGCGGGTAAAAATCTGGTAAGTTGCGGGGCCACCCAGCAGGAGCGCGCGCATGTCCGATCAAGTTGAAGCAGTAGCAGGAAAGCAAGTCGATCCGGAAGTGCAGAGCGGTGCGCGCTGGTTCTGGTGGATCGCCGGCCTGTCCTTGGTCAATGCCGTCATGTACTACACCGGCAGCGATGTCAGTTTCGTGGTCGGGCTGGCGATGACGGCACTGACCAGTCTGTTCTTCACCAACATGGTCGTTGCCTTTGTGGTCATCGCCATGTTGATCGGCTTCTACTTTGCGATGGGCTACCTCGCGCAACAAGGCGTGCTGTGGGCCTTCTATGCGGGGCTGGGTGTCTATGTCGTCGACGGGCTTATCTACCTGATGTTCCAGGACTGGATGTCGGTCGCCTTCCACGTCTTCGCCGGCTTCTCGATTGTGAAAGGGATGTTGCGCGCGCAGAAATTGAATGCGCAGACGGCGACGACCGCAGCCTAGACCGCAGAACAGCCGAACCCAGGCCGGACTTATAAAAATAACAATAGTCAGTTCAAGGGAGTGACAGCGGGATGTCTACCGAAACCCAAAGCCCCAAACCCCAGTGGGGATTGCTCGCGACAGCGCTCTGGAGCCTGGCAATCTATTTCGTCATGGCTGTGGTGCAAGGTGTAGTCATCATCGTCTATCTGCGCGTTACCGGGTCGGCACCCGATGCAGTTGGCATCATGGAAGCCATTGAAGAAAACGGAACGGTGCTTGCGCTCGCTACACTGGCCGGAACCACGATTTGCGCGCCAATGATCCTGGGAATTGCCGCCCTGAAACGGGGCTCCATCGCCGATTACCTCGCTTTAAAAGCACCAAGGCCGGCCACACTTGTTCTGCTGCTGGTCATCACGGTGGTCTTCATAATACTGAACGACCTGCTGACACTGTCGTTGGGCAGGGACGTCGTTCCTCCCTTTATGAAGGCGACTTATGCTTCTGCCGACCCGCTGTGGTTGCTGTGGGTGGCCGTCATTCTTTGTGCGCCTTTGCTCGAAGAGCTTTTCTTTCGTGGTTTTCTCTTCAAGGGGTTGGAACCGGTGTTGACGGGCACCGGCGCCATCATTGTCTCGGCGGCATTGTGGGCGGTCATTCATACCCAATACGGCCTTTATGAGAAGACGTGCATATTCGTGATGGGCTTGCTGCTGGGCTACGCGCGTGCGCGCACCGGTTCCCTGGTGCCACCCCTGTTGATGCATGCAACCGCCAATCTCATTGCAACAATCGAGGCTGCTATTGTTGTCTAGCCAGCTGCAGTCGACTTGCAAGCAGGTTCTTCGATATCTTCAGATTTTCAGGCACTTGGGCCGCGTTAATTAACGGCCAGGGCAAATTGTCATACAACTGCCGTAAAGAACTCGTACAGCTGCCATAGACCATTCGTAAAACAATCCCGGAGACTTGCCTACTCTATTGCTGCCTCCGCAATGAAAGGCATGGATACAAAATGAAAGTGAATGTTGGACTGATTCTGCAATTGAGAAACGACAAGGCCTGGTCGCAGGACGAGTTGGCGATGGCTGCCGGCTTGAACCTGCGCACGATCCAGCGAATCGAGAAGGAGGCAACCGCTTCGCTGCAATCCCTGAAGGCCCTGGCGTCGGCATTCGACATGAGTATTCATGACCTCAAACATGAGGAAACAGAAATGATCAATGAACTGTTGGGCAAGGATGTAGTTATCGTCATGGGAATCTCGGATTCCAAGCTGAGCGGCTTCGACGACAGCCTGAAGGGCCAGATAACCGAGATCGATGGGTCGTGGATGAAGTTGACGGTGAAGAACAAGCCGGTCTACATCAATATCACGATGATCAAGCGGATCATTCCTCAGTAGAACGACCAGTGCTGCTGGCGTGAGATGGCCAGCGGCCGGGCGGGGGGATCCCCGCACACGGCGCTGTCCTTCTCGCTCAAGCGTGGCTAGTTGCTGATGAGATGTTCTGAAAAGAACGGCAGCAGCTTCTCAATAAAGCGCGCGCCAATGCGATTGCCGTGATCGCCGTCATACACTTCCCAGCCATGCGCCACTCCGAGCTGGGTGAGTGCCTGTTCCAACTGGGTATTGGTGGTTACCAGCCCGTCCTTGTCGCCAACATCAAGCATCAGCGCCTTGAACGACTGCAGTTCCGGCACGTATTGGTCGACCAGCACCAGTTGCGAGTTGGCCGCCCACTTCGCCTGGATTACTGGCTGGGCTTCACCGTTCACGAACGGGAAGTCGAAGAACACTGCGGGCTCGGCGCCGTACGCCCCGGTGACGT
>JAZKEH010000135.1:0-2792 GCA_040387155.1 Pseudomonadota bacterium
CTGCGGCAGCAAGGTAATAACCTACCGCAGCAATACCGTGATTTACGGCAAGCCAGGTTGCTATGTAAGGCGCAAACGAGCCGCCGAGGATGCCAGCAAGATTGAAGGCGAGTGAAGTACCGGTGTAGCGCACCGGCGTGGGAAACTGGTCGGCCAGCGCAGTGCCGAGCGGTCCATAGGTAAGCCCCATACACGCCAGGCCCAGGCAATGCAGTACCAGTACAAGCGTGGTGCTGCCCGCGACAAACAGCGGTCCAAACACCAATCCGAACAACATGATCGCAATAGTCGCTGCAATCAGCATCCTGACGAGACCGACCCGATCAGCAATCACGGCAGACAATGGAATCGCGCCTGCGAAAAACAGCACGCCGATAATCTGCAGGATCAGGAAATCCTGCCGCGCATACCCAAGCTGGCTCGTGCCCCAACTCAACGTGAACACTGTCATCAGGTAAAAAGTCACGAACGTAGTGACTGCCGCAATCGTCGCAAGTATCAGGATGCGGGTGTGGTCGCGCAACACGGTGAGCAGAGGTGCCTTCACGCGTTCATTCTTCTCGATCGCCTCCTGAAAGGCAGGAGTCTCGGTAATCTGCAGCCGAACATACAACCCGACAAATACCAGCAGCGAACTCGCAAGGAACGGAATGCGCCAGCCCCACGCGAAGAATTGCTCATCGGTCAGAACTCCGCTCAGTACGATAAACACACCGGTCGACAGAATGAATCCGATCGGCGCACCAAGTTGCGGGAACATGCCATACCAGGACCGTTTTCCGGGCGGTGCATTTTCCGTCGCAAGCAACACCGCCCCACCCCACTCCCCACCAAGCCCGATACCCTGACCGAATCGGCACAACGCCAGCAATGCCGGTGCGAGCAGACCAATCGATGCGTAAGTCGGCAACAGTCCTATGGCGACTGTCGACAGCCCCATCGTGAGCAGCGCCGCCACAAGTGTCGCCTTGCGGCCAATACGATCGCCAAAATGCCCAAACACTGCAGAGCCGATCGGGCGTGCGAGAAACGCGAGCGCAAAAGTGGCAAGCGATTGCAGTGTCGCAGTCGCCGGATTGTCACTCGGGAAAAACAGCGCCGGAAACACCAATACCGCAGCCGTGCCGTAAATGTAGAAGTCGAAAAATTCGATTGTGGTACCAATCAGACTGGCAAAAAGAACGCGGCGTGGATTCATGGCTTATACCGGTGAGAAGGCAATACCCGAGAATGCCATAGAACTTCAGATGGCAGCAATTGCATCATCACCTTGAAAAGGTAAGCATCACCCTCGATGCTCTGAAATCAAGGGTTCAGGCGGCAGCGTTCCAGTGCCTGGATTCAGCCCGTCACTACGGGCAGGTAACTCACTATCAGTGCAATACACTGCAGAGCGCCAAAGCCGATAACTACACCGGCTCTTGCCCCCACGGGAATTCCTCCGATCAGCTTCATGCCATAAGCGAGGCCGCCGAGCGCAGCCAAAGCGATCAGAACAGTCAACACGATTTCCGCCGGCGAGAAAGTACCTGACACAAAACGGGCAATGCCCAACAAGAACAGCCAGATTGCCGCCATTACCGCAAGCCAGAATAGATACAAAGGAGTTGCTGCCAAGACGCCCAGGCGCGGGAACCTCCAGTACAAAGCAAGTGCCAGTAGCATGGGAGCAATCTGCACCAGGTGCGTCTTTAGAGTATTACTGACCAACCCGACCAGTAGCAGAAATATCGCAATCGCCATAAGCGGCAGAACCGAGGCAACCCCAGGTAATGGGATCGACGCGGGTACGGGTCCGTTTCTTCCTGCAAGAGTCGCCAGGGCAAGGGCGACGATAATTGCCAATATGGTTATTGCGCTTATGGTGGCGAGCATGATGGAACTCCCGTTGTTATAGTTTGTGAGAGCTTGGACGCAAGGACTCGGGAGAAGGTTTAAACCCTTGGCAAGCGATACTGACAGTAGTCCGGTTACTGACTGCGTCAGCCGGCATCGATGCAAGGTCCGATGTTATGGAAGTATTTTCAACGGTGATTGCTGAACGCTGTTGTTGCGAACAGGAAACAGCCTCTATTTGAAGAGTTGTCCACTCTACCGGCGTCCAGCTCGTTGCTTCGTCTTTACTCAAGCCGAGACTGATCACTCATTGCGAGATGGCGATGCCTGCCAGGGACGTTTCAGCAGCGGATTCGAGGCGAGTTTCAGGTTCCAGAAAAAACACGCAGCGTGACGCCGCGTGTTTACATGCCATCTCTATCACGCTATTCGACCGTCACGCTCTTGGCCAGATTACGTGGCTGATCAACATCCAGCCCGCGAATCACAGCTATGTGATATGCGAGCAATTGTAGCGGCAACACGTTAACGACCGGCGACAACATCCACGGCATCGCTGGGACATGAAGTACGTGATCGGCCATATCTTCAACGAGTTTGTCCCCATCTGTAGCTACTGCGATGACAAGACCATTACGCGCCTTCGCTTGCTGAATTTGCGACAACATTTTTTCATGCCACGGATCTTGCGGAGCAATACACAACACCGGCATATGTTCATCCACTAACGCGATCGGGCCGTGTTTCATTTCGCCTGCTGGATAGGCTTCTGCATGCACATAGGAAATCTCTTTCAGCTTCAACGCACCTTCGTAAGCGATCGGCATATTGATGCCGCGGCCGAGGTACAGGCAATTGCGAATGTCCTTCAATGCGTGCGCAACTTTTTCGACTTCGGGTTCGCGTTCGAGCGTACGGCCGACGAGATCGGGAATCAGGCGCAGGTCGGAGACGAG
>JAZKEH010000136.1:0-5583 GCA_040387155.1 Pseudomonadota bacterium
TCCAAATGTAGGCGCGACGAAGCCCGAGGCTTCGATTTGCAGAGTTTCCGCCGACTGCCACGCAATTGCGCGAAAGCCATTTTCAGATAATTGCCAAAAACGGGGTCACTTCTTGTTGTTTTTTGCGTTATCGACGAGACAGCGCTTCACTCACGCCACCCCATAAACAGGCAATTCTCGCGCCATACATTGCAATCGTTATAGATCAACGCCTTATGCCGCCGCGTACAGATTGTTTGCATAAAGTCGTTCGCCAGTGGACGACGTGCTGTCCGCTAGCGAACAAATTTGGAATGAATGTTTGGTTTGGAAACGTCCTGACGAGCTCTCGTAGGGTCTCGCCGAAAAATTCAGTGATTGAGCTAAGCTTGAGAATTGAGCTATGTTCGAGCCAATGGGCTTTATCCAATCAATAAACCAAAGGAGGCGGTTATGCGTAGAGGTGGCATTTTTGCTAGCAAGCGAAGCACCAGTCTGGTGTCTTGTCTGACGTTGTCGCTGTGGATAGGCACGGTCAGCGCCGCGCAGGGACAGGCGCCCCGGAGCGAGCCCATCGAACAAATCGACATCACTGGACGGAGTTCCCTGATTGCGCTGCAAACGGAAATAAACAACGCCGAGATAAGGATGTTCAACCTGTTCAACGAGCTCAACGACGTACGAAGGTTCGACATAAGTTGTGAGTCGGTCATGATCACTGGCAGCAGAATTGCTGAGCGGGAATGCGTGCCGATTTACATGAAACGGGCGCGGCGGACCAATGTGGATAATTTCCTCTTCTCTGACATGAAACCGCCTCAGAATGGCACAGGCGCAAGATCGGTAAACACCAGGGGCGTGCAAGATACCGAACAGCTCCTGTGGTTCAAAAATCGGCCAAAAACCAGGGAGTTCAACGTCAAGTTCCGTGAACTGGCCTCACAGCACCCCGAGCTGGCCTCGGCGGCGTTGGAGTTACAGACGAAGAAGCAGCGTCTGGAAGAACTGGAAGCACGCCGGCGCAACGAGAGCGCGGTGGGCCAGTTGTTTTCCGGATCTGACGACAAGGACGAAGATTGAAAAATATCGCATTGCGATAGCGAACGAACTTGATCCTCACCCATCAATCAATAGTGTTTGACGTAAGGTTCATTGAAAGGAGGCAGTTATGCGTTCACGTGGAATTTTTGCAAGCAAACGCGGTACTAGTCTGGTGTCTTGCCTGGCATTGTCGCTGTGGATCGGCACGGCTAGCGCCGCGCAGGGACAGGCGCCCGAAAACAATCTTGACTCGCAGGGCAGGCCCATCGAACAAATCGACATCACTGGGCGCAAGACCATGATCGCGCTGCAAGTGGAAATCAATAATGCCGAGATACGGATGTTCAACCTGTTCAACCAGCTCAATGACGTGCGCGAGTTCGAGATAAGCTGTCAGGCCGTCATGATCACCGGCAGCAGAATTGCAGAGCGGGAATGCGTGCCGATGTACATGAAACGGATGCGATTCAGAAATGTCGAAAACTTCCTGTTCACCGACCTTACTCCTCCCCAGGTGAATGAAAAGCCATCGGGCGGGTGGGCGATGGATCTCAAGGGCGTGCAGGACAGCGAACAGCTCCTGTGGTTCAAAAACCAGCCCAAAACCAGAGCGTTCACCACCAAGTTTCAGGAGCTGGCCGCTGATCACGCCGACCTTGCCGCGGCTGCGCAGGATTTGCAGGCCAAAAGGCAGCGTCTCGAAGAGTTGGAAGCACGTCGGCGCACCGAGGGCGCGGTGGGTCGTTTCTTGTCCGGCGACAAGGACGAGGAGTAACAACGTACTCCAGGCCTTGATCCAGCGAGTTTGTTATTGCGCTACTTGCAACAGCGAACTCACAAATGTTCGAACCAACAGGCTTTATCCGATTTATTAACTCAAGGAGGCAGTTATGCGTTCAGGTGCAATTTTCGCAAGCAAGCACGTCAGCAGTCTGGTTCATTGCCTGGCTTTGTCGCTGTGGATCGGCACGGCCAGTGCCGCGCAGGGACTGGCGCCCGAGAGCAATCTTGACTCGCAGGGCAGGCCCTTGGAAGAAATCGAAATTACCGGGCGCGCTACGCGGCTTCAGCTGCACGCGGACATAGAAAATGCCGAGATAAGGATGTTCGGCCTGTTCAATCAGCTCAATGACGTACGCCAGTTCGACATAAGCTGCGAAGCGGTCATCGTCACCGGCAGCAGAATTGCAGAGCGGGAATGCGTGCCGCTCTATATGAAGCGGACGCGGCACGCCAACGTGCAGAGATTCCTGTTCAGCGACCTCACTCCTAACCGCGGTAACAAGCCATCCGGAGGCGCGTCGATGGATCTCAAGGGCGTACAAGATTCCGAAGAAATCATGTGGTTCAAAAACCAGCCCAAAACCAGGGAATTCACCGCCAAGTTTCAGGCACTGGCCGCTGAGCACCCCGACCTGGCTGCAGCGGCGCAGGATTTGCAGAGCAAAAGGCAGCGGCTGGAAGAGTTGGAAGCACGTCGGCGCAACGAAGGCGCGGTAGGCCGCTTCTTGTCGAGCGACAAGGACGAGGAGTAACAACAGTCCTGCACGTGCTGATCAGGTAAATTCATCCGCACGGAACAATGTGCTTAGCGTGAAAGCGGCTTGGCTCATCGCAGCCGCCGCACACAGCGCTGCCGATGGCGCCATCCTGTATACCAATGGCAGTAGTATTCATGGCCAAACCTACGTTTCCCCTGATACCCAACGAGGGTTCCGCGTGATCAATTGTTGCTCCAAGGCACGCAGTGCCACCAAGGAGCAACACCATGAATTCCATCCACCAAAACCAACCCGAACATAATCGTTCCGACCTGCAAGGCGCGACCGCCATTGCCAAGATCAGGGAACTGGCCGAAGGCCATACCTGCTTCTTCTGCACTACCCTTACCCCTGCCGCTGCCACCGGCGCTCGCCCGATGAGCGTGCTGCAGGTGGACGAACAAGGCTCCCTCTGGTTCATGAGTTCGAAAGACAGCGTCAAGAACCAGGAGCTGCAGAATGACTCCGAAGTGAAGCTCTACTTCCAGGGTTCACAGCACTCCGACTTTCTCGAGCTGCATGGCTATGCCACCGTTTCCACCGACAAGGCGAAGATAAAAGAACTGTGGAAGCCCATCATCAAGACCTGGTTCACCGAGGGCATTGATGACCCGCGCATCACGGTGATCCAGGTGACACCCACCGATGGCTACTATTGGGATACCAAGCACAACCAGGCCATTGCCGGCATGAAGATGCTGATTGGCGCGGCCATCGGCAAGACGCTGGATGACTCCGTAGAGGGGACTCTTCGCCACTAGCTTGCAGGGTAATGGAAATCCCCGCATTCCCCGGATTTGTTGCACGAACCCGGAATCTTCGCTTAACCTTCTGGCGACCCATATTTTGACAATGTGCCGGCGATGTCGCTGTTTTGACTCGCCCGGCCACTGTTTGTGTTCATCAGCGTCGCCAAGCGCTCCCTCAGATCGAGATTCCTATGGCTTTAGTGAAGAAGTCCAAAATTTCCGCGGGCGTCGCGAAAGATATCGCTGTGCCGGGCAAATCAGCTCCGGCTCCCCAGGCTGCCAAGCCGGCGGTGCGTCCGCCCAAGCAAAAAGCCGTCGTTGAAGTAGTGGCTGAGCGTATTGGCGCGGCCACTGAAGAACTTGCCAGCGGCCTGGCCCAATCATCAGCGGCCACCAGAGAGCTGCGCCAGTCGATGGAGCAGATTGCGGGCGGTGCCGAGGAAGCAGCCGGCGCCTCGCAGCAACAAGCCAGTGCGATCAAGCGAATTGTGGCGAGCCTTACGGTGGCGAGAAGAGACGCCGAAGCGTCGAACCGCCAAACAGAATCGACCGCGACCTATGTGGGTGAAACCACGGCGCAGTTATCCGCTTCAGTGCGCACCATTGAGCGCGGCGCCGAACGCCAACGCGAGTCTGCCTTGTTGACGACAGAACTTGACCGTCGGGCAAAGGACATAGGCGAGATCACGCGTGTCGTCAGTCGCATTTCTGACCAGACCAATCTGTTGGCGTTGAATGCCGCCATTGAAGCCGCACGCGCCGGTGAACACGGCCGTGGTTTTGCCGTAGTGGCTGATGAAGTACGCAGCCTCGCCGAAGTCTCTGACAAGAGCGCGCGCGAAGTGCAGCAGCTGACTGAGGCCATCCAGAAGGAAGTGCTGGATGTGGGTAATGCGCTGAAAGCCGCTGCCGCTGCCTCTGCCGAACAGGCCGCTGCCGCCGCCAAAGTGATTGAAGGTCTCGAACAGCGCCGCGAAGACCTGGCGCAGATTGCCGAAGGCAGTCGCGGCATTCTTACCGCTGCGATGGAAGCAGAGCGGGCTGCAATGGAAGTGCAGAAAGGTGCCGAGCAAGTCGCTTCAGCCGCGGAAGAACAATCCTCTGCCGTGGGTCAGGCGCAGGTCGCCGTTGAACAACAATCCAAGTCGCTTGAACAAGGCCAGTCTGCTGCACAGGGACTCGCTGTGTTGGGTCAGGAACTGCGCTCGAAGAAATCACGCGCGGGATCGGCCGCCGAAGAGATAAGCACCAGTGCCGAAGAATTGTCAGCCTCTATCTCCGAGCTTTCGAGCGCCTCCACGCAGATCATGGCGGCGATCGAGCAGATAGGCCGGGCTTCCCAATTGCAATCGGCCGCCACCCAGGAAACATCGGCAGCTTTGAACCAGATTGAAACCAGTGCCCGCATCACGCAGCAGAATGGCAGGGTTGCCAGTGAGCGCGTGCAGAACATTGAAACGGCACTGAAAGAAAGCCGCACGGCAGTGGAAGACCTGCTGAATGGCGTGGACGCTGCATTGCAGGACACCCGCGCCAGCATCGTCACGATCAAACGACTGGAAGGCGTGGGCCGCAAGATAGAAAAAATCACGGCAGCGATTGCGCTGATTGCCGTGCAGACCGGCATGCTTGCCGTCAGTGGCGCCGTCGAAGCCGCTCGCGCCGGCGACTCTGGCCGTGGCTTTGCTGTCGTCTCCAAGGACATCCGCACGCTTGCGCGCGAAGCCTCCGACAACGTTGAAAGTGCGACCGACACTGTACGAGGAATTCTGGACCAGATTGCCACGCTGAAAAGCGATCTCGAACAAACCATCGTCACTACCGAAACTGAAGTGCAGAACAACCGCATGGTGTTTGCGTCGTTGCAGAAAATCGCCACCGACGTTACGGCACTGGGCACAGCCAGCAAATCCATGTTGGAAGGCGCCGACGACATTCTTGCCAGCACGGTAGAAATGTCGAAAGCGGCACGCCAGATTGCGGCTGCGGCCGAAGAAGCCGGTAACGCTTCGCGAGAAGCAGCCACGGCGGCCACGGAACAAGCGCGCGGCGTGGAAGATCTCGCCGCAGCGATCGAGGAAATTGCGTCGCTTGCTGATGAACTGAAGCAGCAGTCGGCGTGACGCTCTCGTGCAGCCACTAGACCTTACTGCCTCCAATCGTTTCCTGACCTTCCGCGTCGATGCCCAACTGTATGCGCTGCGTGCTGAAGACGTGTCGGAAGTCATGCTGCTGCCTGCGCTCGCGCGTATACCGCAAGCGCCGCCCGCCCT
>JAZKEH010000137.1:0-1616 GCA_040387155.1 Pseudomonadota bacterium
GCAGGAGCGGTCGGCGGATAACCCTGTTTGCTTTACGGGAAAATATTCAGTGGCCACGCAAGTCTTACATTGCGGCCTGGAATTCTTACCGGTGCTGCGGGTACGAAGTGCAGGCGGCGCCAGCGAAACCACACGCAGTAGCGGCTGGCATGTCCGTTGCAAGATTCCTGGTCAGTCCACTATGGACTGATCTTTACAGAGGAAATGCTCATGAAAGATACCAACAACAGCGGTCGCCACGACACTGACAACATCAAGCAGCATCAGGATCGTCAAAGCAAAGAACGCAAGCACAGCGGGCAGAGCGGCAGCAATGCCGGTCGCAATAACATCAGCCCGCGACCAGGCGGGAATTCAAGTCGTCAGTCGAAATCGCGGTAAATAAAGCGTAACCAATGACGTGTGACGCAGGTACGGAGCTATGCTCCGCGCCTGCAGCTGACTCAGGCCAGTGACGACAGCAGCTTTTGCAGTTCCGACAAAGCCGCCGGTTTGACCAGGTGATAGTCAAAGCCCGCGGCTCTGGTGCGCTCGCGGTCTTCCGGCTGTCCCCAGCCCGTCAATGCAATCAGCTTGATATGTTCCATGCTGGCAGTACGCTTTGCCTGCGTGGCAATGTCGAAGCCGGTGATGCCAGGCATGCCAAGGTCGAGCAGGGCGACGTCAGGACGGAAAGAATTCATCAGCGCCAGTGCATCGGCACCATTGTTGGCGACTTGTACTTCTGAGCCCAGCCGTACGATCAGCAATGCCAGACTGGAAGCGGCGTCTTCATTGTCATCCACGATGAGCACACGCTTCTTCACTTCCGGCAGCTCACTTCCCTCAGGCGACGGCACACTGGTATCTGTTTGTTGCACGACACAAGGCAGGCGGATGCAAAATTCGCTGCCCAGGCCGGCACCAGCACTGGTCGCGGATAGCGAACCGCCGTGCATTTCCACCAGATGTTTTACCAGCGAAAGTCCGATCCCGAGTCCACCGTGCGTGTGCGAGGAAGCGTTCTTCACCTGCACGAACATGTCGAAGATAAGCGGCAGCATGTTGGCGGCAATGCCGATGCCGTTGTCGCGTACACGAATGACCAGTTCCGGACCTTCCAGTTCAGCGCGCAACAGGATATGGCCACCATGGTCAGTGTATTTGGCGGCATTGTTCAGCACGTTGGCGATAACCTGGGCCAGGCGCACGCCATCCCCGTAGAGCGATATCGACTCCGGTGGCAACTCCACAATCAGCGTGTGTTTGGCCGCTACAATCAGCGGTGTGCTGGTGTCGACGGCACTGCGCACTATTGTGTCGAGCGTCGTCAGCGCGCGGCGCAGTTCGATGACGCCGCGTGAGATGCGTGAAATTTCCATCAGGTCATCGACAAGGCGCACCATGTGGCTCACCTGGCGTTCGACCATGTCGCAGACCTGGGAGATGGCTGCATTGCCCTTGGCATTAAGCGACAGCGCATGGATCGAGTTGCGGATGGGCGCCAGCGGATTACGCAGTTCGTGCGCGAGCGTGGCGAGAAACTCATCCTTGCGCCGTTCAGATTCCTTGATTTCGGTAACGTCACGCGTAGTGCCGGCGACTGCTTCCACTTCACCATCGGGACCGAACACGGG
>JAZKEH010000138.1:0-2681 GCA_040387155.1 Pseudomonadota bacterium
AAACCCAGCCCCAGGTTCACGATCAAAACGCAGATCGCCAACTACCCAAGAGCCCTGCGACCTCTGCACCCACAACGCCCGCGCAAACCGACCAAGCGCCGAAGCCTCACAATTGGGATTGATGACGGACTGCAATTCCGCCAGCGACATCGCCGCCTCCCCATGCCACTCGATGACTGCGCTGTCCGGTGCCGCTACCGGCGAGAAAACGAGAGTCGTCGGACCATTGATGTTGAGGTGCGGACACTGCGCCGCCGGCAACCACTCCGGCGCCAGAGAAAACAGCGCACGTCTAAGCGTGTAGTTGTCCTGGTCGAGCTGGACGAGGATGGTGTCCCAGCACAACGGATTGACCGGCATTGGCGTCATCACGCGATCCAGCAGAACCGCGTTGGGATACTCGGCGCTGATGAGTGCATCGATGCGGCTGTGGGCGATGCGGCTCGAAATGACGAATAGCAAAAGCACGGCGGCAGCCGCGCAGAACGCAGTGAGTGAGGCCACACGGTTGGAAGCGCGCCAACCAACGATCAGCAACGCAGCAGTCATCAGCGTAAGACCGACGGCCATCGGCACTGGCACCAGGCCAAGACCGAAGCTGAGGACGATGCCGATCAACAAGATCAGTGACATGACGACGCGACGCCAGGTGCTGCGCAGCAGGAACGCCAGCGGTGCGGCGGCAGCCCAGAACAGCGGCTCGATGATGAAGACAGAGTCGCCATACAGCCAGTCGTTGTTGAAAGGCCAGAACGGATGCACGCCATAGCTGTTGGTGAAATCCATCGCGAGGTGCATCAGCGGTGCCAGTAGCGCAATCAGCGCGAGCCAGTAGCGATCGAACACGGACACCTTGATGTGACGCCAACGCAGCCAGAGCAGACTGACACCAAACATCAACGCCGCACCGATAATCGCGCCGATCACCGTATGCGTGTGGCCACGATGATGCAGCAGATAGCCGAGATTGCCCTCAAGGATGCCCGTGTACAGCAAGTCGGAATCCGGCAGGTTGTTGCCGACGACCATCAACGTCATGAAGAGATTGCGACGCGTGGCTTCCGGCAGGGTGGACTTCGCAGTGGGAACAAAACGGGAAGCCATTTCGCCGGTCATGGCGCCAATAAGACTGTGGGTCAGGTTATCCAAGCGCGACTAGCTCACTTTTGAGGATTGATGGAACTGCAGGCGCCAGCTTTGCAGCGCGGCGTCATAGACCCAGATCGAGCAATGCCAGGAACCCTTGCTCTGCGAAGGCGGTATTGTCTGTGCTGCGTGATAGCGTACCAGACGGACTGTTGCCGCCAGCTCGGTGACGTGCCATTGGCTCAACTGCCACCGCTGCGAGGCATCCTTGTGCAGCAGCCATTGACTGACCTGCGCCCGCGAACTTGTCTGGCCGTTGGGAGACACCTCGGCGAAGGTGTCGGCAAGCAGCAGCTCGAGCTGCTGCGGCTGCAGACTGAAATCGGTGTGCAGCAATGCCGTCTCCAGCAACTGCATTTCGGCGATAACAGCGTGGGTAACTGGTGTCATCGCTGTTCGCCCGCTTACAAACGCACGCCAGGCGATTGATAGCCCAGGGCCTGTTGCGCCAACTGTTGTTTGAGTGGCGGCAACAATTCCAGGCTGGCCATGCCGAACTTGCGCAACAAGGCGAGTGTGGGACTGTTGCTGGAGAACAGGCGTGTCATCTTGTCGCTGAAGGTAATGGTGCGTGCCTGATCCTGTTGCACAGCGTTCCACCATGCTTGCAAGCGCGCAAAGCTGCCTGGATTCAGCTGCTGTTGCAGCGACTGCCGCACATTCGCTGCGAGTGCCATCGCGTCGCGCAGTGCCAGGTTGAAGCCTTGCCCCGCGACCGGGTGCAAGGTGTGTGCGACATTGCCGAGCAAGACGAGTCCCGGCCTGAACTGCTCCTCGGCGACCTGCAATGTCAGCGGGTACACCACACGTTTGCCGATATGGGTGATACGACCTGCGCTATGGCCACAGTCCTGCTGCAATCGTGCAATGCAGTCAGTATCTGACAAGGCCATCACTTCCGCGATGTCGTCCTCGGGCTGTGTCCAGACCAGGGCCATGCGCTGTTTGCTTTCGTGTGGATTCAGCGGGAGCAGCGCCAAGGGACCTTTCGCTGTGAAGCGTTCATGGGCAACGCCGCCGTGCGGCTGCGACAACGCGACATTGGCGATAACCGCGCTCTGACCATAGCGTTGTTCGTGCAAATGAATGCCAAGTTGTGTCGATAGACCGGAACGCCCGCCTTCGGCAAGTACAACAAGAGCCGCGGTCAGCGTATGTGACTGCCCGGGCTCATCGACCGCCTGCAGTTGCACCTGCATGCCCGCAAGATGCGGCGTCACAGCGCTGACATGGACCGGTGCACACAGTTCGACGGCAGTGTTGGCCAACAGAGCCCTGTTCAGTGCCTGCCCTATCGCGGCGTTTTCAACCACATGCCCCAACGCCTCAACGCCCGCCTCACTGTTGTGCATGCGGACGCCGCCGAAGTGGCCCTGGTCAGAAACGTGAATGTGATGAATGGGAGAAGCGCTCGGCTGCATTGCAGACCAGAGACCCAGCGTCTTCAGGTAATCAATGCTGCTGGCCGACAACACCGTGCTGCGTGCGTCAAAGCCCGGCTGTTCCGCTTTACCACTCAGGATGCGACTGGCTTC
>JAZKEH010000139.1:0-8118 GCA_040387155.1 Pseudomonadota bacterium
CCTGGATCTGCGTAATGCCTGCGAGCTGATACTCGACCGGATCTTCAACAGTAACGATCTTGTGCTTCTCGCTGTTGATCTTTTCGAGCGTGCCGTACAGCGTTGTTGTTTTACCGCTACCGGTCGGCCCCGTAATCAGGATGAGGCCATGTGGCTGGGTGATGACACGCGAATAATTACGCAGGACGTTTTCCGGCATGCCAAGCGCGGACAGTTCAATCGATAAATCGCGACGATCCAGAATACGTAACACGATGGATTCGCCAAGCACGCCGGGCAGCGTCGACACACGCATGTCGAGATCGCGATTGCCAATCTTGTAGTCAATGCGACCGTCCTGCGGCAAACGCTTCTCACCAATGTCGAGACGCGCCATCAGCTTCAGTCGCGAGGCTACCGCTGACTGGATTTTCACTGGCAGTCGTTCGATGCGCGTCATAATGCCATCCACGCGGCAGCGCACTTCCAGATAGTTTTCATTCGGCTCGAAGTGAATGTCACTGGCATTCAGGTCTAGCGCGCGCGCGAACAGATGGTTGACGAGGCGGATGATCGGCGCTTCCGAATCCATGTCGGAAAAATCGTCCACTTCGTTGAAGCCACTAAACTGGTCATCACCATCAGCGATCTGCGGCGACAACTCGGCGCGCCAGTACTTGATGAGACGCGCCACTTCTTCAGTAGTACCCGCGCGGAACCGTATCGCGTCGCCTACGACAAAGCGGACCTTGTTGCGCAAGTCGATCGACGGCAGCTGCGTGTAGACAAGCTGGCCGCTGCTGCTGAAATCCTGGGCTGGCGCAATGCCGGCTGGCTCCAGCATCTGGCTGAAGACGGGCAGTGACAAATGCGCAGTCGTCGGATTGCTCATGGCATCAGCCCTGGCAATGTTGGTGGTTCGGCCGGAACGTTTGGGTCGGGTGCAGTCGTGGTTGCATTCTTTTCTGTGCGGCTGAAGCCAACCACTGTGAGGCTACCGGTATATTGCCGGCGATTGCGATTGATGCTGAACGCGTTGACATGCAGATGCGGGCGTGAAGCCTGCAATGCGCGCAGGAAGGGCAGGATGGCATCCTGCGACAACGCGAAGTTCATGTCCTGTTCCACCATCAGCCAGTCTCCCACATAGCTGTAGCGCGCGACGCCGGTTTCGCGCAGTTCAGCGCCACTGCCAGCGACCAACTGCCGCAGCGAACGCTGCAAGCTACTGCTGACAAGGTTCGGATCCGTGCCCGGGAATACCCAGCTCTGAAGATCCTGTACCTCGGCCATCTTCAGTTGTTCGCGTTCCTGCCACTGCGAGGTTTCCACAATCAACGTGCGTAACCGGTCGCGGCGCTCCTGCTGCAAGGCAATGTCTTCGCGACCCTGGCGGTAATAGTCCACCAGCATCGGCACCACGCGCACGACCAGCAGCAGCGCGAAGATCACCGCGGCCATCGTCAATAATTGTTTTTCACTCCGCTTCATCAGCTGTGGCGTCCGTTCACTGTTCTACCGCCGGGTGACGTTCTTCGTAGGCGGCGAAATCCACTTCGCTGAGACTGAAGCGTATGCCGAAGCGGTCACCACGTTCGCCACCATCAGCACCCGAACTGCTGCGGCTCTGGCTGATGTCGTAAAACTCTTCCTGCTCCGCCAGTTGCTCCATCAACAGCGCCGGGTCCTGTGCAAAACCTGTGATGTCGACGGCACCCTTTTCCAGCGCGAACGTCGACAGCGAGTTGTTGATCAGCTCATTCAACTTCACCAGCACTTCCGCCACATCCTGCCGCGGATACTCCGAGATGACGCCCCACTCGTCTTCCATCGCATAGACTGCTGCCTGGGCACGACGGGCATCGGCGGAATCATCGCGCAGCGACGCAATTTGCGCGTCCAGATAGAGCATCTGCATCCAGTTGCCGAGGAAGGGCAGGAACATCAGCACCACGAGCACACCGGCTGCGATGCCGGCGAAACGTTTTTGTTTCTGCTTTAGCAATTTGCGGCCGTACTGTTCAGCGCCTTTCGGGAAGAAGCAGTAATTTTCCAGCGGCGCGATATGCTCGCGACGCGTGGTCCAGAATTCCTGCGAGGTGCTGCGGATGCGCTGTGCCGGTTCCACTCTGGCGCTTTCGGCTTGCCATTGCTCTGCGAATTCGGGTTGCTCGAGATCGGTCTGCGCCAGCGCGAAGTGGGAGCGCAGGGCACCGGCGCGCAGCTCCATCTGGATGACATGCGTGGCATCTTCGTCCACCAGCACCAGGTCCTGCTCGCGCTGATCGTTGCTGGCGAGCGCCAGGGTGCGCGGCGTCACTGCGGCAAGAAAAAGATTCTGGGCCTGGAACGCGAGGAACAGGGCTTCGGCGGCGCGAGCGGGATACCACAGCGCAACGCCTTCCTGGCTGCGACCGTTGAGACCGAGCAGCAACTCTTGTTCGTAGGCTGGGATTAACGTGTGGGCCTGCAGCATCAGCGCCGAACGCAGCATGCTCTCGCCGGTGAGCGCGAGGTGGTAACGCGTGCTGATGAATTCGGCAGTGGGCAGCAGCAGCAGGATGCCCTGCACTTCGTCGCGCGGGGTGACCAGTTGGCGGGCGGCTCTGGCCAGCGCCTCTTCCCGCGACTCGCCTTCCGCCGGCGCGACTTGCCGATACTCGCCGTTGGCGGTGTTCAGCAAGATGTCTTCGTGCAAGACGAGACTGTGCTTGATCGTCGCCAGAATGTCCTGATGCGCAGAATCCGCCAACAGCATCTTGCCCGCAGCCAACAGATCAGCCAGCGAGTATTTGCTCAATGTCGCGCGTAGTGCCTTCATGGGATGCTGAGGAACTATTCCTTGCGGTCGGGCCGGGGGGAGCTAATTCTAATTTTATAAAGGTTTCGTAACCAGCGGAATTTAATGGCTTATCTGTTATTTTCTGTTAAGGACCTTAATAAAAAACGCCCATTCCTCGCGGAGATGGGCGTTTCAGTAATCAGCTCCCGGCGAATGCCGGTCAAGAAATCAGTTGGCGCGTTCCTTGGCTATCAGGTAATCCACTACTTTCAGCATGTCCGCCTGCGTAACCACGGCGTCGCCCGAGCTAACGCGGTATTTGCCGTTGACGATCAGGTTGGGCACGCCGTTGACACCGTATTCGCGCATGCGGGTACCGGCCTGTTTAACGGACGAGGTCACCGAGAACGACGTCCAGGCCTTGTCGAAGGCGGCTGGGTCAATGCCTTGGGCAACAAACAACTCGCGACACGCTTCCTGCGTCTGCAGGTAGTTCTGCTTCTGATGGAAGGCGTCAAATACGACTTTATGGGTTTTGTCGAACGAGCCAAGTGCTTGTTCTACATAGAAAATTCGTGCATGGGTTTCCATCAGCGCATTCCACATGCCGGGCATGCGGACAAAGGCCACATCGGACGGCAGCTCGCGCAACCAGCTTTCCAGCAGGGGTTCAAAGGCGTAGCAGTGCGGGCAGCCGTACCAGAACACTTCAGTCACTTCGACCTTGTTCGGATCCACGGTGCGCACGGGCTTGTCGAGCGTTTCGTAGTGGGTGCCTTCCACGTACAGCGACTGCGCCATGGCGGAGCCGGCAAATAGCAGGGCCAGCAAAATAAAGGGTTTGATAATGGTACGCATCGTGACTCCCCGACTCAGGATAAGGAACTGAGCAAGACCTCAGTTGTTGGTAAAAAGTTACAGGCCGGCGAGTATGCCATAACAACGGAAAGCAACTCCAAACCCGTTCTCTTATTCATAAAACATACACAGTCTGGCCCGTTACAGCGCCTGCAGCGCTTAACGCCCACGCATTCCGGACTGCGCTCTCAATCACCAGACGGCGCTGGTTCCAGTCCATAAAAAAGCAAAAGGGCGCCTGATGGCACCCTTTATAGACTCAAGCGGCTTAATTACGCCTGAATTCGGAGGCTTAGCGGAGACCCGCCACGTAAGAGGCAAGCGCGGCAATCTCGGCGTCATTCAGACGGGCCGAGATGGTACGCATGACTTCGGCTTCGTCGTTATTGCGCTCGCCGGAACGGAAGGCTTTCAACTGCAATTCTACGTAGGGAGTGTCCTGACCGCTGAGCGCAGGATAGCCGGCGAGGGCATTGCCCTTGCCATCCGGCGCATGACAGGCGGAGCAAGCCGCTACGCCAATGCTGGCATTGCCCGCGCGGTAGATTTCCTGGCCCAGCGCCAGTTTGGCTTCTTCGACCGCGCCTTTCGGCGCTTCAAGGGAGGCAAAATAAGCAGCAATATCCGCCAGGTCCTGCTCGTTGAAATTGGCCAGAATGCCCGCCATAAGTGGGACCTTGCGCACATCTGCCTTGATTTCCTGCAACTGCTTCAACAGGTAGCGCTCACCCTGGGCGCCCAGCTTGGGCACGTTGGGCAACACTGATTCATTGCCGGAAGCGCCATGACAGGCGGCACAGGCAGCAACCTTGCCCTGGCCAGCATCGGCCGAACCCTGGGCCATTGCGGGGTTGGAAACGACAGCCGCAAGCAATGCGGCAGAAACAACGCTTTTCACCAGGTTTTCAATAGTCACGATAATCGCCTTTGCTTTCCGTCTTTACTTGGGAATACGGGTACTTTTGAGCGGGCGCATTGTACTCTAGGAGCTCGAACATCCCCAAATAGCCACCTTCAGGTTTTCCCGTGAGTTCTGCAATTCCGTACCAACAAGCCGCCTATCTGGTCAGCGCCCCCAAACTCGAGCTGTGTCCCGCCGACTCAGTGGCTGAAGTGGCGTTTATCGGTCGCTCCAATGCCGGCAAGTCCAGCGCCATCAATGCCTTGACCAGCCAGAACAAACTGGCCCGTACCAGTAAAACACCCGGCCGCACCCAATTGCTGAACTATTTCACGCTCGTGCCCGGCCGCTACCTCGTCGACGTCCCTGGCTTTGGCTACGCCAAGGTCTCGGCCGACATGAAGCAGCAATGGCAGAAGCAGCTCGAACGCTACCTCGAAAAACGCGAACCGCTGGCCGGCCTGGTGCTGCTGATGGACATCCGCCACCCCTTCATGGACAGCGACGAGATGATGATTGAGTGGTGCACGAGGTCCGAGATTCCGTTGCACATCCTGCTGACCAAGGCCGACAAGCTGTCCTTCGGGCCGGGCAAGACTGCCCTGCTGCAAGTGAAAAAACGCCTCGCAGAACACGGCGACCTCGTCAGTGTCCAACTCTTCTCTTCGCTAAAAGGCACCGGCGTCGACGAACTCCGCGCCAAACTCGACACCTGGCTCGCGCCCGCAGAAGCAACGGAAGCATCAACAGCTGTGGAAGAATAAACGCCACCGACTCTCGACGTTTTCAACACATCAAAAAGTCGACACGGGTCGGAACTAAGGGGGGAAGTTGAAGTGCTGCGCCTGCGGCGTTCGAAGCAATCGAACCAGAACGGCGCAATTACTTTCAAGAGAAGAAATTGCGCTATGACATGAACAGCGCCTGCGGCGTTCGAAGCAACCGCATATGAACTGCGCCAATCATCTCTTCGAAGCAAAAAAACCACTACCTGAAAAGACGTAGGCCCCAACCGTAGGAGAAGACAGTTGGGGCCTACTTGCTCCGTGTTTCAGGAGTGATCTCAAACAGCAGTCTGGAAAAATCGGGGAGAAAACCAGGCCTGCTGAAGTCTTGGAGCAAGAGCCCCCTCAAAAAGTTCCCCTGTTGAGGCGGATTTTCTGCCTAAAGAGGAATTCGCTACCTGACATTCCACATGTGTCAGTTTGCCACCACTGTTTTAGGCACCGATATCGGAGGCCTAGTGTGCCTCATCCCAGTTGATGCCATGCCCCATGTCGACCACCAACGGAACGGACAGCGACGCCGCTGACACCATGCGGAACCGAACACCTTCCATCAGCAATGGCAGATCAGCTTCAGCTACTTCAAACACTAGTTCGTCGTGTACCTGCAGCACCATTTGCGCATCCAGTTTGGCAACCGACAGCCAGTGATCGATATCGACCATGGCCTGCTTGATGATGTCGGCCGCCGTCCCCTGCATTGGTGCGTTGATGGCCGTGCGTTCCGCCGCCTTGCGCAGCATCTGGTTGCGCGCCTTGATATCGGGCAAGTACAAGCGACGACCAAATAACGTTTCAACATAACCCTGCTCCGCTGCCTGCAAGCGCGTGTTGTCCATGTATTCGCGCACACCGGGATAGCGCTGGAAATAACGCTCAACATACTCCTGCGCTTCGCCACGGCCGATACCAAGCTGATTGGCCAGACCGAACGCTGACATGCCATAAATCAACCCGAAGTTGATCGCCTTGGCGCTACGACGTTGATCGCCGGTAACCGCGTCCACCCCACAACCAAAAATTTCTGCCGCCGTTGCGCGATGCACATCGAGACCTTCAGCAAATGCTCGCACCAGGCCCGCATCATTCGACAGATGCGCCATGATGCGTAGCTCAACCTGTGAATAGTCAGCCGCCAGCAACACCTTGCCGGGCGAGGCTACAAAGGCCTGCCGAATGCGACGACCTTCTTCAGTACGAATAGGAATGTTCTGCAGGTTGGGATCCATCGAAGACAGTCGACCCGTCGCTGCCACTGCCTGCTGGAATGTACTGTGGATGCGCCCGGTGTCGGGTTGCATGTCCTGCGGCAGCTTGTCGGTATAGGTCGATTTCAGTTTCGCGAGACCGCGCTGCTCTAGAATCACCTTCGGCAATTCGTAGGTCTCGGCCAATTCCTGCAATACCGGTTCCGCAGTCGATGGCTGGCCTTTGTCGGTTTTGGCGATTACCGGATAGCCGAGTTTTTCAAAAAATATTTTCTGCAGCTGTGCCGGGGAACCCAGATTGAATTCTTCGCCAGCCAACTCAAACGCCTTGCGCTCGAGCTCGACGAGACGCACGGCCAATTGCTGGCTCTGGGTTGCCAGCGCCTGTACGTTGACGCGAATTCCCGCAGCCTCCATGCGTGCCAACACGGGCATCAACGCAATTTCAAAATAGCGATACACCTCTGACAACTTGCCGGTGCCTGCCAGTTTGTCCGACAACATGTGGTGAAGACGGAACGCCATGTCGACGCGCTGCGCGCACCACGCGGTTGCTTTCGCAATATCCAGCTGCGCAAAGCCCAGTTTGTTGCGGCCCTTGCCGAGTACTGACTCGACATCAGGCAACGTCTCTTCCAGATAATGCTGACAGCACAATTCGAGCGTGTGTTTGTGCGCAACCGAATCGAGTACATAGGATTGCAGCATGGTGTCAAAGCGACGACCGCGCAGACGCACTCCATGCCGGCGCAGCACATGCGAAATGAATTTGAGATCGTGGCCAACCTTGAACAGCGAGCGGTTTTTCAACAGCGGTTTCAGTTCGCTCAGCACCGCGTCAGTGGACAACTGCGCCTCGGCGCCCAACATGTCGTGACCAAGCGGAAGATAAAACGCTTCGCCGCTGCGGTAGCTCAATCCAATGCCGACGATACGAGCCTGGCGGAAATGCGCGTCATCCGTAATCAACATCACGGCGAGCAGTTGTTGCTTTGTTATTTCTTTGACGAGTGCCTGCAGAGCGCCCATATCATTGACTGTGGAGTACGAAGTAGTTCCTTGCGGTATCCACGGCGTGGGCAACTCTGCGCCCGCTTGAGGTGGCACAGCCACAGGCGCTGCACTTGCAACGGGTTGAGCAGCTTGCACTCCGGCCTCTTCAAGCTCCTTCACCCAGCTCTTGAATTCCAGATCGCGGAACAGTGCCAGCAATGCAGCCTTGTCTTCCGGTTGATGCTGCAAATCGCGTGGCCCGAATTCGAGCTCGACATCCAGTTTGATCGTCGCCAACTTGTACGACAGTCGCAACACATCCAGATTGTTGCGCAAATTCTCCCCAACTTTGCCGCCGACTTTGTCGGCCTGCGCAATCAGCGCTTCCATCGAACCGTATTCCTGCAGCCATTTCACGGCAGTCTTCGGACCTACGCCGGGCACGCCGGGGATGTTGTCGACGCTGTCACCCATCAAGGCCAGATAATCAATGATGCGGTCCGGCGGCAAGCCGAACTTGTTTTTGACACCTTCGATGTCGAGCTTTTCATTCGTCATCGTGTTCAACAGTGTGACGTGATCGTTGACGAGCTGCGCCATGTCCTTGTCGCC
>JAZKEH010000140.1:0-2940 GCA_040387155.1 Pseudomonadota bacterium
CGGCCGTCATGTTGTTGGGCGCACTCCGATCCAGCACGATGCGTTGCGGCAGTCCGTTCGTAGCGGTGTAGGCCGGATTGTCGATCATGTTCCAGCCCTCCATGCAGAAGTCATACACACACTCTTCAATTCCATCCGCCAGGCTGTATTCGCCGCTCAACAGCAAGTGCCCGCGCCCCTCTGCAAACGCAAATCCGCCGGAGGCTGTAACATTCTTCGCAACATTGTCACCATCGTCTGTCATGCCGCCTTGAGCCTCGAGCTTGAACCCCTCGAAATGTCTGTCGAGCACAAAGTTCACGGCGCCGGCCAGCGCATCTGATCCATAAACCGCCGAGGCACCACCGGTGACAACATCCACCCGCTGGATCAGTTGTTGCGGAAACGGATTGATGTCGATCTGGCCGGTTGGCTGCGATGCAACAACACGCTGTCCGTCGAGCAGCACCAGCGTTCTCGCGGTGCCGAGACCACGCATGTTCATCGAACTGAGACCAGCACCACCGGCACTGGTGGAACGGCGCGTGTTGATTGGCGTTTGGTTACCGGCAAAAACCGGGAGCTGGGCAAGATAATCGCCAAGATTCGTGGCAGAAAAAGTATTGATGGCGTCACGATCAACCACGCTGGTCGGCGTCGGCGCCTTGTAACCGTCACGCACCACGTTCGAACCGGTGATGACGAGCTCTTCAACTTCTGGCGCTTCCTGTGCCGAAACTCTCCCTACATCCGCGAGCAAGATTGGCAATAGCAATACGGAGCTGGATATTTTCATGCAGTTCACTCCTGATGAAGAAACGTAGGATTCGCTCCGGAGCGTGAAGCATTAAGCGTGCCAGCGGTTTTTTAACCCTTTATGCACTGTCTTATTCCACGGCGCCAAAAAACTCGCCGGTAAAAATAAACAAACGGAAAGGTGTGAATGCTTGTCTGATTTTGTTGATAAAAACAGGGCGACTTCCACGTCGCGCGAAAATAATATCCACGCTTCGACGTCAAGAATGGCTTGCGCACGGATGCATTATGGTGCGCTTATTCGGCGATAATTCGGCTTTATATTGATGCAGCTATTTTTATTTTCGCTCTCACTTGGAGCGGATTTAATAAAAATAATCATTCAAAAAACACGGCTTCGCCAATTAGTTTTAGCGAGTCACGAATGAAAAATTAAATTAATAATTTTCCAGGTAGGGTGAGCAGCTTTTTAAAACGTCTGTAGTCGTTGGCATCGTGCAATAGTGCCAACGAATGCGGCGGCGAGGGCTTTGATATGGAGTGGCGGTATTAGCGCGCGAAGTAATAGCGCAACGTTACTTCCGCACGATCAACTGGCGCTCCTTGCGCGAAGCCAGGACGGAACCTGCCGCCATGAATCTGTCGCAGCAAATCTGCTTCCGCTTTCTCGTCATGTGCAGTGCCTGCAAGCACGCGGGCGTTGCGGGCTTCGCCATAACGGTTCACATCGAAGGCGACATCGATATAGCCATCAAAGTCGCTGACGGCCTGATCGTTGCCGAGTGAGAACAAAGAGACCTCGGGATCGTGCACGGGCAAGCCAGATTTGAGCACGGCGGCGATCTGCTGCTCTTCAACGCCGGCAGCCCGTAGCGACTCGACGGCAGCGACATAGGTATCACGCGCCTTCTCATGCTGATCCATCAGCAGGTACCAATCAGCGAGCTCGAACTGACGTTGCGCTATCAGCGTGGGCTCGGCGGTTGCTACCGTGTAATCAATGGCGCGTTGCAACGCAGCGCTGCCATGGTTGGACAGCCCAGGATGGTGTGCCCACTTGGTCTTGGAGAGACTGCCCTGTTCCAGCATGGCAAACATGCCGGGCAGGTTGCGCTGGTATTGCCTGTCGACCATCAGGGCAACGGCGGCAATCTTGCGCTCAACGGTCACCTTCTCCGCATACAAAGCGTCTGTTGCAGGGTTGTTCGAAAACAGCCACAACGCCGCGTGATATTGCAGGAAGGCGTTGGCAAGCCGGTCGGCGAGCGCCATATCCTCTGCCTCCGTTCTCTCAACAAGCCTCGGCGCCTGCTGCAACTGCAGGTAGTACTGCAGGTTCCAGTCAGCCAGCTTCAGATTGGCATCTGCCAGTGCGATTGGTTTCTGAGCCAGCAATTTTTGCTGCATGGAGAAGAGCGACTGCTGCAAAGCATCACTCGCCTCCATATCACCCAAGGCGACCAGACTATCTATCTTCGCTGCCAGAATTAATGCCTGACCAGCGCTGGCCAAACCTTCCTGTCGGCGAATGAGTTGAAAGCTGTGATCGTACGCTTCCAGCGCAGCGCGATGCTGGCCGTCGTCCTGCAGCACCTTGCCCAGTTGCTGCGCGAGCTCAGCGATCCTGGGTGAGTAACGGTCTCCGGCGTTCTCCACATCGGTAATAAGGTCACGAATACGTGCGGCGCTGGCCATGGGCACGAACGCCTCAGGGGCAAAGGCTGCAACTTCTTCGCGACCACTCGCTGGCGGCGCAATGGTAGAAATATCCAAGCCGGACAGGCTGGTGGCCAGCACAAAAACCGGATCACTGTCTGATCGCGCCAATACGTTCTGCTGGGCCAGCAAGCAACCCAACAGCAAGGCACATTGTTTTACGCGGAAATTTTTTACGCTGAAGTGTTTGACGCTGAATTTTCTGACGTCGGCGAAACTGCGATTCGTAACGACTGACATGGCTTCCCCTCGTGCATCACACGGAGTCCCGCATGGGACTGAAACTGCGCCATTGTTGTCTTGTCTTTTTCTGGTGGTTCCGGCTCAACCGGATTCATTATGGTGCAGGCAGCCGTAGTGTAAGGAGGAGAAATACGCTGCACAACCTCGATATATCAATAGTTTGCAGAATTTATGGCACGCTTCTGCTGCGCCCTTAAACGGTGCAACTTCGCACTGTTTTTTTGCTTATTTTGGTAACAGAGTTAC
>JAZKEH010000141.1:0-2556 GCA_040387155.1 Pseudomonadota bacterium
GTCCAGGACAGGCCCGCGAACGGTTCCAGCTTGATGAGATCAAGATCGAAGTCGTAACCGGCTTCCCCGAACAGCTGCCGCGTATCGAGCGGTTGCGTGGCGGTGGCGTAGTCCCGGAAGCTGCCCGCACTGATGCCACGGGTCGTGCGGGTGTCGCCGAAGCCGTAAGACGCCCCCGCGCGCAACGCCAGCTCGCCATAGCGGCCATTGGCATATAAACCCAGCTGACCGCCAGAGAAGCGCGCGCCGCTGGCAAGCGAAACGATATTGGCATGCGTGATGCTGTAACCGGCTTCCACGCCCGCGCGCCAATTTTCATCTATGCGTGTATCGGCGCCCACGATCATGCTGGCATTGCTGCGGCTGAGTGCGCCCGCGTTGCTGTCGCCATCCATGTGACCCCAACCGCCCTGCACGGAACCCCATAGCGAAATATCGCTATCCGCCCGTCCATTGCGCATCCGATCTAGAACCGCGCTGCGCATGATACGGCCATCCTCCAGCCCGCTGGACAACAGGCTGACATGGATTTCACCGGACACCTGATCCAGTGCCCCGGGTATGCCCGCCGTGTCCGTGCTCACCACCGCGCCAACGCCCAGATAAACAGGCGCGGTATTGGAAACAGAGGTCAGCCCGGCACCGGCCGCGACCTGGTTGGATGTGCGGCCATAGGTATTGAAGAGATAGGTCACGTTGACGGGCGTCGGCACCACTACGATTGGCGGCACAACAACGGGTGGCACACCAGCGGGTGGCACAACGACTGGCGGCACAACAACGGGAACCGGCGTTGTCAGAACCAGGTCAACGGCCGTGGCGCTGTACTGGATGGTGGTGTCCAGCCCGGCAAAACTGTTGCCCGTCACTGTGGCAAAGGTGCCGCTGACGCTGCCCGCCTGGATCAGCCGGTAACTGGTGGCGGTATAAACGCCGGCAGCAGGCTGCAGCGCCAGTGTACCGTTCAGCGAAGCTGCACCGGTGAGATTTATGCGGTCCGCCGCCAAGGGCGAAACTTCAACCACATAGGTGGAACCGGGGGCCAGCGTCAGGCTGGCCGCGTTGAGGGTGCCAATGGAATTGCCGGGCGCCAGCCTGCCGCCGCTGGCAACCGTAATCGCGCCCACCGTGCCGTTGCCGCCAAGCTGACCGCCACCGTTCACGATAACCGTGCTGGAAATCGCGCCATTCACCGACAGAACGCCGGAATTGACCACCGTGGGACCGGTAAAGGTGCTGGTGCCGGTCAGGATCAGGTTGCCGCTGCCGCTTTGCGTCAACCCGCCGGTGCCGGTGACGACGACGCCGAACGTCGTCGCATCGCTGCGGTTGAAAACCAGGGTGCCATTGGCGATGACGGGACCGGTAATGGTGCCCGTGGTTCCGCCATTGCCGATTTGCAGCGTGCTGCCCGCATTGACAATGATGCTGGAGAAAGTGCGGTCGTCTGCGACGGTCAGCACACCCGTGCCGGCCTGTACCAGCGCCCCGGTGCCACCCAGGGCCGGAAGCGTGATGTTATCGCTGCGGTTGAAGATGACCGTGCCGTTGTTGGTGACAGCGCCGCTCACCGCACCGCTTGTGCCACCATCGCCGAATTGCAGATTACTGCCCGCATTCACCGTGATGTTGTTGCTCGTGGTGCCGGACAGGGTGGTGGTGCCGCCCGAAAGCTCAAAGCTGCCAGTACCGCTGATCGTACCCGCAAAGGCGGCGGTGCCAGCGGTGACAATCAGGTTCTTGGTCCCCACCAGCACGGTGCCATTGCCGGTCAGCGCCTTGATGCTGGTGCTGGCAGCCGTGATACCGGTGATGTCGAAGGTAGAACCCACCATCATGGCGACACCGCTTGACTCAGCCAGGCTGCCGCCATTCAGCAATGCCAGCGTGCCTGCGGTGATGGTGGTGGCGCCCTTATAGGTCTGGGCCGCAAAGAGGTTCAACGTGCCGCTGCCCGACTGGGTCAGCGAACCCGTACCAGAGATTGTGGCCATCTGGTTGACGGTGCCGGCGCGGTTGAACACCAACGCGGCATTGTTCGTGACCGCGCCGGCACCCAGCGTGCCCGCCGTACCGCCATTGCCTATCTGTAGCGTACCAGCGGAAACCAGGGTTGAACCCGAAGCGGTGTTCGTACCAGCCAGGATCAGCGTGCCCGCGCCAATCTTTGTAATGTCGCCAGCAGCGCCGGTGTCCGTGCTTACGGCGCCCGTGATCGCAACGGTGTTTCCGTTGGTATTGAATGTCGAATTCCCGACAATATAATTGTGTGCGCTGGTGAAGGATGCGTCGAACCTGACCGTTCCTCCGCCCATCTTCACATCGCCAAGGCCCACATTGGCGTCACTGGAGAAAGCCAGCGTGCCACCGCAGCACATGGTGGTATAGGCACCGTAAGTGTTATTACCTGTCAGCTTCAGGGTGCCGCGGCCATATTGGGCGACATAGCCAATGCCCGAAATCGTGCCGCTGAACACGATGTCATCCGACCGATTGAAGTTGATGCCGGAATTGGCCGTTGCAACACCGGACACCACATCACCCGTAATGGAGCCG
>JAZKEH010000142.1:0-3118 GCA_040387155.1 Pseudomonadota bacterium
ATCCTGGATCCAACCAAGGTAACCCGTTCCGCACTGCAGGCCGCTGGCTCCGTAGCCGGCCTGATGCTGACCACCGAATGCATGATCGCTGAACATCCGGAAGAAAAACCGGCTGGCGGCGGTGGTGGCGGTATGGGTGGCATGGGCGGTATGGACGGCATGATGTGATTTTGTCCGCCCCTCCGGGGGCGGACAAAATCACCCGACGTAGCCTTGGCGAAGTCGGGTAATCAAACGTGCCGGCGCCACAAGCGTCGGCACGCTTCCAACTCTCAATATAGAAACCAATCCGACTTCGCCCCAAGGGCTACGTCGTGACAACAGTTTCCGAAGTCACTGGCCAAAAGCCGGTGGGATCCTACTTCGCCTAAAGGCTACGTCGGACAAGTAAGAAAGCAGAGCCCCCGCAATTGCGGGGGTTTTGTTTTTTGGGATATGCGGTGGGTTGCGGCAGGCACAAAGGGCAATGCTGGCCCATGTTGAAACCAACTCCACGCGCGAAAGGATTCTTGTAATCCTGCTGGCCTCTCCTTGTTTCCAACCCGCAAGCTGTCCATTCGGACAACATTTCCCTGATTGAATCGCTTATTCAGTGCTCGCCGCACCAAAGCGTTGCAAATTTCCTGGTCGATTGGTCAATTATTTATTTGGCTCCCTGTTGCCAGCACCCGTAAAACGCACCCGCCGTGTCCCCTAAGTGCCTGTCCTGATGGAAGAAATCCCGCCTGCCACCTATCACTTCTGACGCGTCAGAGCGTGATGGCATGCCAATTGCTGAATCGGGTTTCACATCGTTCATTTTCGTAGGAGGTTTGAATGTCAATAGTCAAAAACCGGGGCCGCTTGTCCACCAGCATTACCAGCATCGCCTTGGCCGTTGCCATGGCCTGCTCAACCGCTGCACTCGCGCAGGAAACCACGTCGTCGATCCGCGGCAACATCAGTGCCGGTAGCGGTACTGTGTCCGGCGCCACTGTCACCATCGTTCATACCCCATCGGGTACCACCAACACCAGCGTCACCAGCGACGGAGGCACCTACTCCACTTCAGGTCTGCGTCCCGGCGGCCCTTACACGATCACGGTCAAAGCAGCAGGTTACCCTGACGCTACGCTGACAGATGTTTTCCTGAGTGTTGGCGAGCCCTTGAGCCTGCCGATCATGCTGGGCGGCGCCGGTGCGGTAGAAGAAATCACGATCACCGCCACCCAACTGACAGGTGATCTTTCGGCGGGCCCGAGTTCGACCTTCAACCGCGTCGACATCGAAGGCGTTGCGTCCATCAACCGTGACATCCGTGACATCGCACGTCGCGACCCGTTTGCCTCCTTCAACCCCATTACCCGCGGCGTCTCGATTGCGGGCCAGAACAACAGGACCAACCGCTTTGCCGTAGACGGCGTACGCTTCTCCGACAACTTCGGTTTGCAGCAGGGTGGCTTGCCTACCACACGCGGTCCCGTGCCACTGGATGCGGTAGAGCAGATGTCGGTAAAGATTGCGCCTTACGACATCACTGAAGGCGATTTCCAGGGCGGTTCCATCAACGTGGTACTGCGCTCCGGTGGCAACGACTTCACCGGTTCCACCTTCTACACCTATACCGACGACAGCTTTACCGGCGACAAGACCCGCGGCAGACCGGTCGTACTCGACTTCGAGAGCAAGACCTGGGGTGGTTTTCTTTCCGGCCCCATCATCGAAGACAAGTTGTTCTTTGCAATCTCATACGAAGAACTCGACGAAACCAACCCGGCCAGTTTCGGTCTCGCCGGCGCACCCAACGTGGTGCCCAACCTGAGCCAGTCCCAGCTTGATAACGTCGCCTCCATCGCCAAGAGCGTCTACAACTACGACACACTTGGCATTCGCAGCGTACTGCCGGAGACCGACAAGAAATTCACCGGCAAGCTCGACTGGAACATCAACGACGACCACCGCCTGTCCTACACTGGCATCAGCCAGGAAGGTTATCTGCAATCACCCGGCACCGGCAGCAACGCCCCGATATCGCCCTCGCTGAACTACACGTCCTACGCTACCAATGAGCCGGAAGAAGTGAGCTCACACGTACTGCAGCTGAACTCGGACTGGACCAACGACTTCAGTACAGAAGCCCGCGTGAACTTCCGCGACTACGCCAAGATCCCCTCTTCGCTGGGCGAAGGCGGCTTCGCAGAATTCCAGGTATGTCTGGACCCCGTTACCACCGGCAACGTTTTCCAGTGTTCACAGACCGGTACTCCACGTTTGTTCATGGGTACCGAGCGGTTCAGTCAGGCTGACGTGGTGGCACAGGACCAGTACGGCGCTGAACTGGTGGCGCGTTATGAGTTGGGCGACCATTCGCTGAAAGCGCAGGTTGCCTACAGCGGCCTCGAAATCACCAACGTGTTCGTCAACGCCGCGCTTGGCGTTTACTATTTCGACTCGATCGATGCCTTCCAGAAGAAACAGGCAAGCCAGATGACCTGGCAGTATTCGATCACCGGCGATCTCAACGACGTGATAGCCAGTTTTGACTACGAACAGTACACCTACAGCCTGCAGGACAGCTGGAACATCTCGGATACATTGAACGTGACTTACGGCGTACGTGCCGATATGTACCAGATGGACGATGCACCGCCTCTCAACACGTTCTTCCAGAGCCGCTACGGCATTCCCAACAACGCCAACATCGACGACAACCTGGTGATCCAGCCGCGTATTGCGATGACCTGGTCGCCTACTGATCGTTTGACGATCCGTGCAGGTACCGGTCTGTTCAACGGTGGTGCTCCCGACGTCTTCCTTGGCAACAGCTTCTCCGTCGCCGGGGTTTACGGCAACACGCTGAACCAGATCACCCGTACGCCTGGTGGTACCGGTTGTGCAAACGGCACCGCCAGCACTGCACCTGCATTGCCGGCTGATGTGTGTGCGGCTGCACTCGACAACATCAGTGGCCGTGGTATCAACACGCTGGCGCCGCTTGCCAACTACCTTGCCACCAACACTGCTGCGTTGTCGGGTGCGCCTGTCAACGGCATGGTTGAAGACTTCGAACTTCCGTCCACCTGGAAAGCCAACGTGACGTTTGAATACGTTGCCGATCTGGGTTCACTGGGTGATGACT
>JAZKEH010000142.1:3128-4777 GCA_040387155.1 Pseudomonadota bacterium
GTCGGTCTCGATATATATCGCGGCTGGGTGAATGAAGCCTCGCTTTATACTGACCTGCGCTTGACCCAGGCCGGTGTCGACCCACTCGGCCAGCCTATCTACGCCGATACCTATACCCGCGGCACCAACGCCGACCTGCTACTGTCCAACACCGGCAGTGGCACCTCGGAAGTCTACGTAGGGCGTATTTCCAAGGACTGGGATAACGGCTTCAGTGCCGGCATTACCTACACCTACTCCGACATCAGGTCGCTGAGCGACATGGGTACTGCACTGTCGGGCGGTACGACGGGCAATGGCACTTATGGTGCAGCGCCAATGATCGACGCCAACATGCCGATCTATGGTCGCTCCAGCTTCGAGTTCCGTGACAACCTGAAACTGAATTTCGACTACAGCCATGCGTTCTTCGGCGACTACATGACCCGAATCAGTATGTTTGCCGAGTACCGCTCGGGCAACCCCTACAGTCTGACGATGAACTCACCCGGCGCCCGCTCGTTGTGGGGCACCACCCAAACGTCCAACCGCTACCTGCTGTACGTGCCTGATGTCAGTACTGCCACTGCAGATCCTGCCGTGCGCTTTGCCAACCAGGCTACCTACGAAGCATTCCGCAACTTCGTCGTAGGTGCAGGACTTGAGCAGGGACAGTACGTCGACAAGAACAGCCTGAAATCACCTGACTACTTCAAAGTGGATATGCATCTTGAACAGGAGCTTCCGGCGCCGTTCCTGCCGGATGCCCGCTTCAAGGTGTTTGCCGATTTCGAGAACCTGCTCAATATGATCGACGACGAGTACGGCGCGTTCCGCTACTACGAACCGCTGACACAGGTGATCAACGTCGCATGTGGCGTTACCGCCGGCAGCAACTGCTCGCAGTTCACCTACAGCAGCTTCCAGCAGCCGGTGCTGCAGACCCAGAACCGCATCGGCCTCTGGAGCGTTCGCCTCGGCGCCCGCTTCGAGTTCTGATGCAACGAAGCAGTAAACGATGACACGTGGTTCGCCAGCGCAGTAAGGACTTTACCAGCAGCACTGTCCTTGCTGGCGACCATCAGCATTACCTTTGCCCAACCCGTGCTGACGCCCGGCAGAATGCCAGGTGCCGAGGCGGGGCGTTCGCAAGCCATGCTGCGCACGGTGCTGCGGCAGTTGCCGCAAGGTGCTGACTCGCACAACCACGGCTCCAGCCGCATTTTTGCTGAAGACATCCTGGCACTGGCCGCTGCCAAAGACACCTGCCTTACTCCCACGATCATGGTGCTGACTGCGCCTCCCTATCGATGCAGGGCTTCGACGATACGCTCACCAAGAGGCGGTTGGGCACAATCGCATTGCATTGAACGTGCGGCATCGCGGTGCGACGTCGGCATGATTCTGCCCGAATTGAATGCACGGCCGCGTTCAGCGCTGATGACGCCGCAAAACCTGCTCTGCATTGTCTTCCGTTATAAGCAGCTAATTAATAAGTAATTTCTCCGCGCATGCGCAGCGCGATGTGCGAGGTTGCAGCGGTATGGCATCCAAATTGCTGACCATTTGGTCAACCTAATTGCATGTAGTCCAAATCACGATGTCCCGTACCTCATCCCCCTGGTTCGTCTGTTTCGCTCGTCGCCGCTTCTGCGGGTTCTCCAGCGTTG
>JAZKEH010000143.1:0-1731 GCA_040387155.1 Pseudomonadota bacterium
TCCATTTGATTGAGCATGGCCAGCAGCGGGTCGCGCTCCAGTCTGGTAGGGAACGTGAATTGCGGCCACACCTTCTCGATAACACTGGCGGGCGTATTGATGGCTTGCGACAGCGCAGGCAGAAACGGCGCCGGGTTCGCAGTCAGTTCGCGCGAGACGGCATCAATGGCACGAATGGCGTTGACCAACACGGCGCGCCGTTGAGGATCGGTCAGTACATCGGTAGTGGTATTCAGATTGAACCGTTCAAAGTAGGAGTCGGGATGCGTCAGTATCACCTCGTCACCGCCAAGCTGGTTCACAGCGTTTTGTGCGTGCGGTTCCCACATCGCCATTGCATCAATCTGTTTGTTGACGAGTGCCGCCGGCATGTCGGGGCCTTCCAGTGTCACGAGTGTTACGTCGTTAACGGTAAGGCCCGCCAGTCGCAGCATATCGACCAGGTAGTATTGCGATGATGTGCCGGGTGTATGCGCCACGCGCTTGCCACGCAGGCCGGCAATGCTGGTGATACCTGCACTGCGGCGCGCGACGATGCGGTAATGGCACTCACAAACAGTCGCCACGATGCGCAACTGCGGTTGTGCGATGGAGTTCAGCAGCGCCTGCGTTTCTGAGCCGGTGGCGGCATCGGCCCTTCCGCTGACCAACTCTGCCGAAGCAGCGCGGCCATTGGGCACCGGCACTACGCGAACGCCGGGAATGTTCTGGATAAAGAACGGCGCACTCTCAATCGTCGTCTGGTTAACAGCCACCACCAGTTCGGCATCGGCGGCACGTACCAGTGAAAATGCAGGTGTCGCTGCCAGTATTCTGAGTAAGTGTCGGCGCTGCATGCGGTGCTCCGTTGGTGAAACCGCCAGCACTCTAGAACGACTTCTTCACTTCCGCAATGAATTGCAGCTGATGCTTGCCGTTGGGCTGTGCGGTGTCGAGCGGATAGGCGAAATCAATGTGAATGATCTGGCCTGACTGTGAGCGGCTCGGCGCCAATCGCAACCCCAGTCCGACTCCCTGAAAGACGCCATCCGCATTGGGATCAAGGCTGCCGGATACCTTGCCTGCGTCATAGAACACAGCCATGCCGACACGGAACAACTGGAGAAAGTGATAGTTGGTGAACAGTCGCTCTTCTGCAGTGAAGCGCACAGTGCTGGTGCCTTGCAAATAATGTGTATCGTAGCCGCGCAAGCCGTTGCGACCGCCCAGCTCCAGTTGCGTGCCGTTGCGCAGGTTGATGACTTTGGACGCTTCCAATCCGAGATACAGGATACGGTTGTCGCCCTGGCCACGGTGATAGTCGAGGCCAATCTGCATCGTCGCATCTTCCCAATCGCCGTCCTGTTGCAGCCAGCGGCCCTGCCAGTCGGCGTGCAGTTGCAGGATGGATTGTGGTTGATAGTGCAGCGTGTCGGTGTACTCACCTTTGACGATCCACTGACTGCCATCGCTGGTGGCGTAACCAAGGCTGGTGCGCAGCTGGCGTCCAAGATTCAAGTCTTCGGTGCGCTGGATCTGGCTGATGTTATAGCCCTGGCGCCATGAATCCTCCAGCAACTCGTATTGCACAAACGGATAGAGAAGCTGCAGCTCAGGACGGTAATCAGCAGGCGCCGGCAGCAGCGTTGTGCCCTGCAGTGTGTGCTGTTCGTGCTGCAGGCCAACGCTCACGCGATTGATGAATTGACCTTCCGTATCCAGCGCATGACTGTACGCCAGCGAAGCACGCTT
>JAZKEH010000144.1:0-4137 GCA_040387155.1 Pseudomonadota bacterium
TGCTGGCCGACAACACCGTGCTGCGTGCATCAAAACCCGGCTGCTCTGCCTTGCCACTGAGAATACGACTCGCTTCTACCAGCAGGATCCTGCCGGGGTTCTGCAGCTGATGTGTCAACGCACACGCCAAGGTCGCTCCCACCATCCCCGCACCGATGATGATGACGTCGTAGTGAGAATGTTGAGGTAAAAGAATGCTCATGATGAACATCCCCCGGCTCCGCAGCAGGGATAGATTTGCGGCACGCCACAAGTACGTCCCTGTAGGCTTCCGCTCGGCCATCCATGGCCTCGAGTCGCCTCAAACCTATCCCTGCTGCGGAGCCTGAGCTGGCGGGTCTCTTTCATTTTCCCGCCATCAACGTCTCAATCTCTTTGACAGTCTTCGCCAGTCCACTCGTCAACACTTCATAACCACTGCGAGTAACTGCCACATCATCTTCAATACGCACCCCAATGCCGCGCCAGCGCGCTTCAACTTTCTCGTTGTTGGGGGCGATATAGAGACCGGGTTCAACCGTCATCACCATGCCAGGCTCCAACAGTCGCCACTTGCCTTCAATCTTGTAATCGCCAACGTCATGCACATCCATGCCCAGCCAGTGACCGGCGCGATGCATGTAGAAATCGCGGTAGGCGCCGGTTTCGATCAATTTGTCGACGTCGCCTTGCAGCAGGCCCAGTTCCACCAGACCAGCCGTAATAACGCGCACTGTGGTGTTATGCGGATCATCCCAGTGGTTGCCAGGCTTCACTTGTTCGATGGCTTCGAGCTGGGCTTTCAACACCAGTTCGTAGATCGCCTTCTGTTCCGGTGTGAACTTGCCATTGACCGGGAACGTGCGCGTGATATCTGACGCATAGTGTTCAAATTCGCAGCCGGCATCGATCAGCAATAGATCACCATCCACCAGCGGCATGTTGTTTTCGTTGTAGTGCAGAATGCAGGCGTTATCGCCACCGGCCACAATTGACGTGTAGGCAGGCGAACGACAGCCCGCCTTGAAGAACTCGTGCAGCACTTCAGCTTCCACCTGGTATTCGTTCAAGCCGGGTTTGCATTCCTGCATCGCCCGCTTGTGCGCGCGCACAGCGATCTGGCCGGATTCGCGCATCAGGTCGATCTCGGCCTTTGACTTGATCAGCCGCATTTCGTGCAGCAGATGGTCGAGCACGAGGAACTCGCCTGGTGAATGCACACCACTGCGGACTTTCTTGCGCACTACCTTCACCCACTCCATTACGCGATGATCGAACTGCTCGTCCTTGCCCATCGCGTAATAGACGCGCTCACGGCCTTCAATCAGGCCAGGCAGAATGTCGTCGATATCGGAAATCGGGAAGGCGTCATCAACGCCGAGTTGGCCGATGGCGGCTTCAGGCCCCAGCAAGCGACCATTCCACAGCTCTTTCAACGGGTCCTTTTCCTGGCAGAACAACAGGCACTGGCCTTGCTCGCGACCCGGAATCAGCACCAGAACGCTGTGCGCTTCGTTGAAACCCGTCAAATAATGCAAGTCACTGCTCTGGCGATAGCGGTACTCGCTGTCACCGTTGCGCAATATCGGATGCGCCGAGGCCAGAATCGCGATGCTGTTGGGTTCCATGTGATTCATCAGGTCCTGGCGACGCTGTTGGTATTCTTTCAGAGTGATGGCCATAGAAGTTTTCCGGACGGGAGATGCAATAAGAGGATGCGATAGAAATTAATGCAGCAGGTGTTCGTCGCCATCGGGCGCCATGAACGGGGAGATTTCTTCAGTGGGCTCTTCCGCTGCCAACGGGGTGCCGAGCTGCTGATACAGCGTAACGGTGGCCATGCGAACGTACTCGACGAGCTCCATGTAATCACCTTCTTCATCGTCGAGTTCATCGGTCTCTTCATCCATCAGACCGGCCAGCTGGGCAATGTCGGTCAAGGCTTCACGCCCTTCTTCATCCAGTGCGGACTCGGCTTGCACAAAACCGGCAGAAAAGCCGGCGGTAAAGCTGTCGCACCAGCTGCCGAGTGCGAGCACGCGGGCGGCCAGGGTGGCTTCATCCTGCGGCAGCAACAATTGGAACGAATAATCGAGTTCCTGCAGTTGGCTGCGTGTCGTCGTGATCAAACGACTCACCAGCTGCGCGATGACGGGGGTGAATTCCTGCTGCATCAGCGTGGCAATGTCATCTTCGTCGATATCGGGCGCACCACTGGTGAGCAGGCCGGTAATAACGCCATGCAAAGTGGCGGGTGTGCAGTCCGGCACTGACGTGCGCAGCAGTTCCTGCATCATGGAGTAGTCGGGTGTCATGGTCATCTCGCTTGTCTGATGGATCATGATAACACCGGCGCGTCGTGCTCGGCACTTGCTGGCGCAGCGTCACATACTCTTTAGATTTCACTGCAAAAATACTTTCGTTGACCCTGTTATTACAGCGTTTTATAGTTGCTGCGACTTTGGTTTACGTATGTCCTGCGAATGAGCAACAGCAATTTCAAAATCCTGGAAGACAAGGTGGAAGAACTTATCCGCCTCTGCAGTGACATGAAGAAGGAAAACCAGTTGCTGCGCGACCGGGAAAACCAACTCCGTCATGAAAAAGAAATCCTCCTTGGCAACCAGACCGTCGCCCGCGTTCGGCTGGAGAAGGTCTTGCGTCGCCTGAAATCCCTCGAAGAAGGACAAGTCTGATGGCCGCGCCGTCCATAACCATTGCAGTGCTCGGCCGCGACTACATGATTGCCTGCCCTCCGGAAGAAGAGGAATCACTGCGCCGCGCTGCCCGCTATCTCGACCAGCAAATGGAACAGATGAAGAACCGCAGCGCCTCGCTGACCTACGAGAAAATCGCTGTTCTGGCCGCATTAAACATCACACACGACTTTCTCAAACTGTCGCAGGAAGCAAACAGCAGCGAGAACGCATCACTGCGCGACATCAAACAGCTCGAGAAGAAAATCGATAACGCGTTGATCGCTGCGCGTCAGATCGAAATCTGATTTTTTGTTTCTCGCATTCACCTGATTGATATTTTTTTCAAGACCTGATCTTCCCGTTGCATTCAATCTGCATGACGGGTCACAAATAATCTTGAATGAATTTCAGTGAAAATACTTTGGCACTTCTGCAAAAAGCGGGAGTAGAATGTCTTCACTCCCTGGGATATTAGCCAGTTGAAAGTGTTCTTGAGCCGATATCTTAAACCCGGAGACTTGGTCTAAATGGCGCGGTGCGCACATCCATTCAGCGGTACCTTTGTGTATCGCCAATGGAGAGCCTGATGCGCTGGACTGGTCACCACCTGAACCTTTCGGTTCAGGACTATTTTCGACAGCGGTACCCCGGGGATCCTTTTCATATTAATCAAACCGACATATCGCGGCGTCCGCCGCGATAGAACTTGAATGTCTCCTCCAACATCTGTTCCCGCGTCCGCCGCGACAATCCTGGACCTCCTCTCCAACCACTTGTGTAGACGTCAGCAGTGACGAACGACTCCTCTTCTCTCGCTGCAACTTCCGTCGAAGAAATCCAATCCCGTAAAAAAGCTGTGCGCAAGCAGATGCGACAGCGTCGGCGTGCGCTGAGCACGGCACAACAGAAGCAGGCAGCCCTCTCCCTTTATAAGCAACTTGTTGTCAGCAAGGCGTTTCGGTTTGCGCGGCGGATTACGTTTTCGTTGGCGCGGGACGGGGAGATTTCGCCGCATTTGTTGCTAAGGGAAGCGCAGCGGCGGGGGAAACAGTGTTTTCTGCCGGTGATGAACAGGCTCGGGGAAGACAGTTTGCGTTTTCGTCGCATCGACAGCGGCAAGAAGCTGCGTGACTACAATCGTTTCGGCATTCCGGAACCCGTTCATGGCAAGGTGTGTCATCGGCGCGCGCTCAGTCTCGTCTTGTTGCCGCTGGTGGCTTTTGATGCGAACTGCAATCGGCTCGGCATGGGCAAGGGCTTTTACGATCACACCTTCAGCTTTCTGCGGCGTAGTCATCGCCAGCGTCCATTACTGATCGGCCTGGCCCATGAATGCCAACGTGTCGAGTCGCTCGAATTGGCGCCGTGGGACATCCCGGTGCAGGCCATTGTCACCGACAAGGCGTGGTATAAAGCCACGCAAATGCCGCTGGAATAACCGAGACCACACCGGAGCAAG
>JAZKEH010000145.1:0-4737 GCA_040387155.1 Pseudomonadota bacterium
CGCCAACTCTGGCAGCTGTTGAGTCTGCACTGTACGGATGCGGTGCTGACCTGGCGCGTACTGTCGCCTTCTGAAGAAGACTTGCTATGGCAGCAGTTGCTCAGCGACTCACCGCAAGGTTCCTCTCTGTTGAACACCTCTGGCACCGCCCGTCAGTTGCGCGAAGCACTGCGACTGCTGCAACTGTGGGAACTGACACCGTCGGATGTGCGCCGTCACCTGCAACTGCCGTTCGACACCGAAGCCGCTGACGACAGGGTGCTGGCCTGGCGCTGGCTGCAGGAATTCCAGCAGCATTGCACGCAGCAGAAAATGCTGAGTGCAGGCGCGCAACTGGCCGCGCTGCTGCAGGTCTTGAAGAACAACGCGGCGCTGGCAAAAACCCTGTTGGCTCCCAAACTGCTTTGGCTGGGTTTTGATGATCCGCCCCCTCTGTATCGCATCTTGCAGCAGGTGCTGACCACACTCGGTGTTGCACTGGAATATGCCAGTGTCGATGGCAATGCGCCGGCACTCACGGTGCAGCGCTGTGCGGACACAGCCGCCGAATGCCGCGCAGCAGCGCACTGGGCTGAAACCATACTGGCGACCGAGCCGGCAGCACGTATCGGCATCATCTGTCCGAATCTGCAAACACTGCGACCACAGCTGCTGCGCATTTTTGAACAGCATGTTCCCGCCACAGAACTCTATTGCTCGGCCACAGCAACGCTGTCAGGCCACAGTTTCTTCAATACCGCGCTGCAGTTGCTGTCCATCAGCGATGTTGAAGCCGACAGCCTGCAACTCTGCCAGCTGCTGCGATCACGCTGGCTTACCGGCAGTGCCACCGAAGGTGATGCCCGCGCATCCCTTGAGTTGCGCCTGCGCAACCAAGGCGAGCTCTTCACGCAGACAGCCCTGCTGCGGGAAATGGCGGCGCAGCAGGACCGCCCCTGGCATAGCCCCCTGCTGGCAAAGACCCTGCTGCAGTTGCAGATTCAATCGCACCGCCAGCGCAAGCAGCAAACGTTGCAGCAGTGGATGGAGCAGTTCCAGCAGCACTGGCAATTGCTGCTTGATTTGCCGCAACTGGCACAGCTACGCACGCTGCAAACGGCGTGGCAGCTCTGGCTCGACACGGTACACACGGCATCTGCCTTGTTTGGCCGTCTCAACCGTGAACACGCGCTGTCGCTGATTGCCGCGTTGGCGCAGAACTGTCATCTGCCCAATGGCCGCAGCAACGCCGCCGTGCGTCTGCTGACGCCGGTGGAAGCCGCTGGTCTCAGCTTCAGCCATCTGTGGGTCATGCAACTGCATGTGGATGCGTGGCCCGGTGAGTTGCATCCGAATCCCTGTCTGCCGCTGCAACTGCAGCGTGAACAGCAAATGCCTGCTGTGGATGCCGCGAGGGAATTGCAGCGGGCACGCAGTCAGCTGCAGCAATGGCGTGACAGCACGACCGGGCAAGTTGTATTCAGTTATCCCTCACAGGTAGATGAACTGCCGGTAGCGCCCTCACCGTTGTTGCCAGCAATCGCTGTCAGTGCCGACGAAGGGTCGCTGCCTGCCGCGCTGCATCGCCAGTTCCCCTTGTTTCCCCGCAAGCAGTTGGTGCTGGCGACCGAGCCCCAGCATCTGTTGCCACCCGACACGCTGCTGAAAGGTCCTGGCTCCCTGCTGGCAGCACAAGCCAGCTGTCCCTTCCGCGCCTTCGCGCTGCATCGTCTGCGTGCAAAGGAATTGCCTGCGTTCAGTTACGGTTTGCCCGCCTCTGCGATTGGTGAACTGTTGCACAAGATTCTGCAGGAGTTCTGGCTGGCGTTGCGCGAGTCAACCGCCCTTGCTGATACCACCGCGACTGCCAACAAACTGGCCACTGCCATTGCCAATGCCCTGCGCAAGCTGGCCGCCAAGTATCCACACACGGTGACGCCGCGTTTCCGTCAACTAGAGGAACAACGTCTGCAGATTTTGCTGCAGCGCTGGCTGGAACTGGAACAACAACGTCGCCCGTTTACCGTCGAAATGACGGAAGCGGAGTTGAAGTGGCAGCATCAGCGACTGGAACTCAGCATGCGACTCGATCGCGTCGACCACACTGCGAATGGACTGGTCGTCATTGATTACAAGACCGGCAAGCTACCGACGGCGGACTGGCAGGCCGAGCGCCCACAACAGCCGCAGCTGTTGCTGTATCAACAAGCCTTGCTTGCCCATCAGCAACAGGACATCAGCGGCCTGCTGTACGCCCGCATTTCATTGGACACGCTCGACTATGCCGGCGTTACTGCCGCTGACGAGGGCGACGCCGACTGGATTTTCTCCGCCGATCGTTACATCAGCGCCACCAGTTGGTCTGAACTGCAACAACACTGGCAACGGGTGCTGCAAGCGCTCGCGCAGGAATATATCGATGGCTTGGTTGCCGTCGCGCCGCAGTTCACCAAGAGCTGCGAGTACTGCCACCTGCCCTCGCTGTGCCGCATCAACGAAGTACGCAAACAACAGGATGTGGGCGCATGAGCGGTATCAGTGCCGATCAAGCTGCGCGCCGGCTGGCACTGGAGCCGCATCGCTCCTTCTGTGTACTGGCTCCTGCCGGTTCCGGCAAAACCGAACTGCTGACACAACGGCTGCTGAAACTGCTGACAGTCTGCGAGCAGCCCGAGCAGATTCTCGCTATCACTTTCACCCGCAAGGCTGCCGGTGAAATGCAGGCACGCTTGCTTGCCAACCTGCGTGTCGCAGCGAACACGCCACTGGCGCAGGATGCCGAGCTGTCGCCCCACGCACTCACCACCCGCCAACTGGCGCGCGCTGCGTTGGCGCAGGATCATCAACAAGGTTGGAACCTGCTGGATAACCCGCAACGTTTGCGGCTGACGACAATCGATAGCTTCACCAGCTATCTGACTGCAAGACTGCCCTTCGCCGCCAACTTCGGTGCGCGGCCCGAACTGACTACCGACACCGACGCAATGTTCAGACAGGCTGTGCACGCCACGCTCGCCTTGCTGGAAGGCGACGATGCCGCTGCCAACGCGCTCAGCCTGTTGCTGCCGCATTTGCATAACAGCCATCAGACCGCTGAATCACTCTTGCTTGATCTGCTGAAGAAGCGCGCGGACTGGCTGCCACTGCTGACACCACTGGCCGGCGATCCGCAGCGCGAACGCCGCTGGTTGCAGGACAACATGCATTCATTGTTGATCGAGCAACTGACAACGGTCCGCAACCAGTTGCTGCCTTACCAGAGCACGTTGATGGAACTGGTCATGTTCGTCGTGCCGTATCTGGAAGCCTGCGGTGATCTGTCGCTGAGCATGTTGAAAGATAGCGCTGCGCTACCGCCAGCATCAGCCGCTGGCGTCCCCGCGTGGCAGGCGATGGCGCAGTTGTTCCTGAAGGCCGATGGCAACTTCCGCGCTGCCGTAACCAAGAAGCAGGGCTTTATTGCCAAGGCTGACTGCAAGGACAAGGCGGAAGCCGCACTGGTGCAGGGTCGCAAAGACATGTTCAAGCAGTTGATCGCCGAGATGGACGCCGCCGGTACACTGCCCGCCTGGCAATCACTGCTGATCCTGCCGCCCGCCGGTTACAGCGAAGCCAGCTGGCCCGTCATCGCTGCGCTGCTGACCTTGCTGCCAATGCTGGCAGCCCAGCTGCACATCGCGATGAAGGGGGCTGGCAAGATCGATCACGTCGAAACCAGCCTTGCCGCGTTGACTGCGCTAGGCAGTGAAGAACAACCCACTGATCTGGCGCTGCGGCTCGACTACCAACTGCGTCACATCCTTGTCGATGAATTCCAGGACACCTCGCATACCCAGTTCACTCTGCTGGAAAAGCTGACTGCCGGCTGGCATCCGGGCGACGGCCGCACCCTGTTCATCGTCGGCGACGGCATGCAATCGTGTTACGGCTTCCGCAACGCCGACGTCAGCCTGTTCCTGCGCGCGCGTGATGCCGGTATCGGCTCGGTCAAACTGGAACCGCTGCAACTGTCCGTCAACTTCCGCAGCAACGCCGGTGTCGTTGAATGGGTGAATACAGTGTTCGCCGCTGCGTTTCCTCCGCAGGATGATGTGCTGCGCGGTGGTGTTACCTACAGTCATAGCGAAGCCAGCAAGCCCTCTGAGGGCGCTGGCGTGCAATGCGTGTTGCAGTACAGCGACAAGGACGAAGAAGGCGACGACGGCGATGAAGACAACACAGCCTCACCGTCTTCCATCAAACAACAACTGCGCCAGCAGGAAGCCGAAGCCGTTGCAGCGCTGTGCCAACGCCTGCAGCAGGAACAACCCGATGACAATATCGCCATCCTCGTGCGTAACCGCAGCCATCTGACCGACGTCGTGCAGGCGTTGCGCAAGCGCCAGCTGAAATGGAATGCGAGTGAAATCGACCGATTGTTGTCCTACCAGGAAATTGCCGATCTGCATGCGCTGTTGCGTGCGCTGTTGAACGTAGCCGACCTTACGGCCTGGCTGGCCTTGCTGCGCTCTCCGCTCATTGGACTGGCGCTGGCGGATCTGGAACTGTTGGCCACTACTGCGCATCAGCAACAAGCAATGCTGTGGAGCGTCTTGCAGGACTTCACCTCGTTAACGCTGAGTGAAGACGCCCAGCAACGCCTGCAGCGTTGCGTACCCAGCCTGCAACGCGCCCGCCAGCAACGGCAACAACTGCCACTGCGAGACCTGCTGGAGATGACCTGGCTCGAACTCGGCGGCGCCAGCGTACTGGCTGATA
>JAZKEH010000145.1:4747-5375 GCA_040387155.1 Pseudomonadota bacterium
CAGCCGGCATGACGACATTGCCGACATCCACACGTTTGAAGACCGGCTGGCTGCCACCTATGGCAGTGCTGCTGATCCCGCCGTGAAACTGGAGATCATGACGATACACAAGGCCAAGGGCCTGCAGTTCGACAATGTGATTCTGTGCGGTCTGCACCTGGCGTCGCGCAGCAATACGGCGCCCTTGCTGCGCTGGCAGAACTTTCCGGACGAACGCGCGCACTCGCGCTTGCTGCTGGGCCTCAAACAGCAGAAAGGTGGCGAGCAGGATCCGCTGTATGACTTTCTCGCCGCGCAGGAAAAGATCCGCGCCGGCTATGAGTTGACGCGTCTGCTCTATATCGGCGTCACGCGTGCTGTCAAAGCCGCCTGGCTATTTGGCACGGTGAAGGCGAAGAAGGATGACAGTTTCAGCGCGCCTTCATCGACCTTGCTCGCCACTGTGTTGCCGGTTCTGCTGGCTAGTCGCGACGCCTTGCAGGCAACACTGAAGCCCGTGATTGCCACCTCTGCGATGACGATGCAGCAAACGCGCTTCCCGCCGCAGCAACTGCAGCGCCTGCCTGCGCAATGGACTTCACCACTGCCAGCACCACTGTTGCCGTTGCTACCGAGCGACGATGACGAA
>JAZKEH010000146.1:0-13887 GCA_040387155.1 Pseudomonadota bacterium
GAACGGGTTCAGACCGCGCAGGTTGGCGATGTTGGCGCCGTTGAAGAAGTTGCCACCCGGGTTGGCTGTTGGCGTGTTGTTGCCAACGTTGGAAGGCAGGCTTGCCATGGCGTCGCCAAGGTTGACGATGCCGAGATTTTCGAGCATTTCACTACCGACTACGGTGGTGGGCTGCGGGTTGCTGAAGTCGTCGCGACGAATACGTGATCCGGTGACGGTTACTTCTTCCAGCTCAGCGTCTGGTTCTTCGCTGTCTGCTGCATAGGCAGTGCTAACGATGGTGGATCCCAGTGTGATTACAGCCGCAATGGACCAGGCAAGCTTGCGCTTTACCAAGCCATTCAATTCAGAGTTTTTCATTGTTACTCCCCTTTCTTTGGTTTAGACACATTAATGCCGAAGAGCCTGTGCACGCTTTTGGCATCTGCACTGACTTTTCGGCATCGCATATAAAACAAGGAACCCCGTCTCCAGACGGGAAACTCCCTTCTTCCTCTCCCAAAACTACTTCGTAATCAATATGTTCTATAAGTCCGCCATTTGTATGGCGGTACTCGGCAGTATCTCACAGGTTCAATGTGTATAAAAAGTGCAGGTTGCTATTTGCGCGTCAAATTGGTGCTTGCGAGTAAAGTCGCTTCAAGCATGGCTGGTTCAACCCCACCCTTGATCACCGCTTTACCCAAGCTCTCCAGCAGGATGAATTTGATTTTTCCTTGCTCTGCTTTTTTGTCCTTGGCCATAAGGCGGATGAAGTCTTCCTTCGATATGGCTGGTGGCTGTACCGGCAGACCGGCTGCTTCCAACAGGTCTTTCACATGGCCGGCATCTGCGTGGGGAAGCATGCCCAGCCGCCACGACAAATCGGCCGCCATTACCATTCCGGTCGCCACCGCCTCGCCATGCAGCCATTCGCCATAGCCCATGGCAGTTTCGATTGCGTGACCGAAAGTGTGCCCGAGATTCAGAATGGCACGCAGGCCGGTTTCGGTTTCATCGGCGGCGACGATGGCCGCCTTTTCACGGCAACTGACCAGGATGGCCTCAGTCAATGCAACGGAGTCACGTCGGAGCAGGGCAGCAAGATTGGCTTCAAGCCAACGCAGAAAAACCAAGTTGTTGATGAAGCCGTACTTGATGACTTCGGCCAGGCCCGCACGCAATTCACGTTCAGGCAGAGTGGAAAGTGTGTCGGTATCAGCAATCACACATTGCGGTTGGTAAAAGGCGCCCACCATGTTTTTGCCAAGCGGACGATTGACGCCTGTTTTGCCACCCACCGAAGAATCGACTTGCGACAAGAGCGTCGTGGGAATCTGGATGAAGTTAATGCCGCGCTGGTAAGTGGCTGCAGCAAAACCAGTCATGTCGCCAATTACTCCACCACCCAAAGCAACCAACGTGGAAGCGCGTGAGAAGTTCAGTTCGAGGAGACGGTCGTAGATAACCGACACAGTATCGAGCGTTTTGTGTTGTTCGCCATCAGGTAACACAATGCTGCTGACCCGACGGCCGGCAAGCGCTTGTTCGACCTGAGCCAGGTACAGCGGCGCCACGGTCTCGTTGGTGATGATGCAGACCTGGTCATTTTTGAGATGCGGCTGTAGCAGTTCGCTGCGCTGCAATAGGCCGGCGCCCACATGGATCGGGTAGCTTCTGTCGCCCAGGTCTACGGTCAGCGATTCCATGTGCCACCTGTGTTTTCGGACTGCTTCAGCATCTGCAGAATTTCATTGCACACTGCTTTCGGACTGCGGCGACTGGTCATGACCATATGGTCTGCCACTTCCCGATACAGGGGCTCTCTCAACTCCATCAACGACATCAGTTTGGCGCGGGGATCATCCACGTTCTGCAATAGCGGTCGCTTCTGGTCCCGCCGGGTTCTTTCTACCTGCTGGCCAATGGTGGCCATCAGATAGACAACGACGCCACCCTTGCGCAAGTTCTTTCTGTTCTGCTCTGCCAGAATCGCGCCGCCACCGGTGGCAAGCACAATGTTGTCATAGGTGCAGAGTTCCTGAATGACGTTGCGTTCGCGCTGACGGAAGCCGTCCTCGCCTTCGACATCAAAAATCCAGGAAATATTTGCGCCCGCCCGCTCTTCAATCAGCTGATCGGAATCATGGAACTCCTTGTGAAGTTCTTCAGCCAGCAATCTGCCGATCGTGGTTTTGCCTGCCCCCATGGGGCCGACCAGAAAAATGTTGTTTAGTTTTGCTGCCATTTTCTCGAGAACTGCACAGAAGGAAAGCGCGGACCAGAATACCCGCGCAGCAAACTGAAGGGATTCCTACAGCAACTCGTTGATGACCGAGGGCGTGATGAAAATCAGCAGCTCAGTTTTGGATTTGAAATCTTCCGTCCGCTTGAACAGGTTGCCCACGTACGGCAAGTCGCCCAGAACAGGAGTCTTGGTAACCGATGTCGTAACCTCTTCCCTGAACACACCGCCGAGTACCACCGTGTCACCATTATTGACCAATACGCGAGTCGTTACCGAGTTGGTGGCGATGGCAGGCACTGCCCCCGATCCCGGTATGACAGAGTCCTGGTGTATGTCCAGTTCCATGATGATGCGACCGTCAGGCGTAATCTGTGGTGTTACCTGCAACGACAAGGCTGCTGTCACAAACTCAGTGGTGGTACCACCAGAAGTGCCGCCTGCTTGTGATTGATAGGGGATCTGCACGCCAGAGGTAATGTTGGCTGGCTGTTGATCCTGCGTCGTAATTTTGGGTTGCGCTATAACTTCACCATTGCCGCTGGCTTCCAGGGCGGCCAATTCAAGCTGCAGCAATCCTGTGTTGCCGGCATAGCCAAGGGCAATCGAAGAGGGAGCATCGACTCCAAGATCCACTACGAGCGCTTGCGGGAAAGTCGGCCCTTGTACGATTGTTGTCGCTAACGCTTCTTCAAGTGACTGTCCCCCAGCCACTGCGGTGTTAATGGTCTGGTTGTATTCCGCCAGGTTGTTGCCAAGTTCAACGTTCGAATCCAGGCTACCGGATAGCAGGAAGCTGTCGCCCGCAGACGGGAAAGTCTGGGCCCCGCCCCAACGAATGCCCAAGGCTTCGCTGAAAGAGGTCGTCGCATTGACGATTCTTGCTTCAATCAACACTTGTCTTACCGGCACATCCAGCCGCGCAATCAGGGCTCTCACTTCAGCCAATACCGGCTCTACATCCTGCACGATGATGGTGTTGGTTCTGACGTCGACTGATGCGCGGCCTCTTGCGGTCAGGAGCCCACCAGTTCCACCGGCAGGTGCAGCGGCTGTATCACCCGCCGCCGCAGCGCCAGCACCGCCACCGCTTTGCAGCAATACCAGCAAATCGCTTGCCTCTGCATAATTGACTTCAATGTAATCAGTAATCAATGGCGCCAATGCTTCCACTTGTTGGGAAGATTCGAGCTGCGACAACTCGTTTGCCGCAATCTCATCGGCCGGTGCTACATACATCACCTTGCCGACACGACGTTGTCCCAATCCGCGCGTTCTCAATATCATGTCAACGGCTTGATCCCACGGAACATCATCAAGGCGCAAGGTGATCGTGCCGGTGACGTTATCGCCAACAACGAGACTGAAGTCGTTGAAGTCCGCCAGTATCTGCAACAGGGCTCGTACTTCTATATTCTGAAAGTTTAGCGAGATGGGGTCGCCATTGAAGTCTGCGGCGGCAGCTGCGCCACCGCTGGTTACAGCCACTACGGGATTGATGCTAACGACATATTCGCCATCAACCTGATAGGCCAGATACTCATACTGTCCGGTGACATCGGCCTGTACGACAACTTTGCCGTCCTGCAGATACATGCTTACGTTCTGCACCGGTGTGCCGAAATCAGTGACATCAAGCCTGATTTGTTCATTCGGCTCGATATTGGCGTTATCGAATTCTACCAGGAGACGTGAACCGCTCTGCGTTACCGTAGCGCTGAGATTCGGGTTGGCCAGATCCACGACAACCATCCCCGCGTTGTCTTCACCACGACGGAAGTCAACGCCGTTGATGTCTTTGCCGTTGGAAACCGGCGCTACAAACCTGTCACCCTGATTTACATCCTGGGCAGACAGCACGCTTGGTGTCACCAACTGACCACCTTCAGCACCAATGACTACAATCAACGCATTGCCTTGTCTTACGGTTCTGTATGGAACCGAGCTATTCAGGTTTACCACCATGCGGGTGCGGCCCTGCGCTTCAAGAATCATCACGCTGTCAGCCGTGCTGAAGCTCAACGGAAAGCGGCGCTCAGCCAAGTCACTGCTGGTGTTGGCGAAATCGAGCGTCAGGCGGGCAGGCTGGTCGATGACAAATATTTCAGGCTCTGGTGGAGCCTGGTTGAACTCCATCCTGATCTCGAACTGTTCGCCCGGCAGCGCGGAAAAAACGAGATCCTGCAAGGCGGCCTGCGCCAGCGCGGTTTGCGCCATGGCACCAAGCACGCACGCAAGCAGCGCCTGCAACGCAAGGTTCTGAAGCTTCCACATGCTGTACATTTTCATTATCAGCCTCTTCATCGTCTCCGCCTCAAATGTCGATGGCGGATACATTCAATTTCATCAGATCTGGTTCAGGGCTGAACCAGACCAATGGTTGCCGGGCGTTCAATCCAGCCGCCATCCCCTGTCGGCACAATTTCCATTACTTCAATCTGGGTGTCAGAAACCGACACAATTCGCCCGTAATTCCTGCCCATGTAATTGCCCACGGTTACGCGATTGATATTGCCGGTCTCATCCTGGATCAAAGCCCAGGCCTGGCCGTTGCGAGTCAATGTGCCGACCATCGAAAGACCACCCAGCGCGAAGCTTTCCAGGTATTCCTTGGGACGGGTTTCATCCGGTTTGACTTCGCTGTTGAGCTGATTGCGCAACGCCGTTGCAGCATCAAGCGGGATATCAAACGGACTGCGCAAACTGGCAGCGCTGTAGGTAAAGGCTACGTAGGAAAGAAATTCAGGCGGCGGTTCGATGGCTCCAGGTGGGCGATTAACCACGGAGCTCACATACTCCTGAAGCTCAGCCATTTTTGCATTATTGGAACAACCCGTTATGAGCAATGCCAATAAGGCGACCAATCCTGTACGGAGGCCGGGGGACAATTGTCCGGTTGTGTGTTGCTTGCTGGCTCGGCGACTCACTATTCTTCTTCTCCGGAATTGTACCGGTACGTGCGTGCCGTGATGTTCATACTCAATTCGCTGCGGTTTTCACCTGTGGTAATGGCGAAGTCATGCAACGTTACAATTCTGGAAAGACTGGAGACACCGCTGACGAAGGTGCCAAAGTCGTGATAACCGCCGGTCACAACAATATTGATTGGCAGCTCGATATAGAACTCTTGTACTGCTTCGGTCTGCAATGAAATGTTACTGAATTCCAATCCGCTGCCGAGACCGGTAAACGTAATGTCTTCCAGCAGGCCAGGCACCTCTGTTTGGCCAGGCAACTGTCGAAGCAGATCGCCAAACGACTCTTCCATGTCTTTCATTTGCTGACGGTAAGACTCAAGGTTGGCCGCCAACACTGCCTTGGTTTCAAGATCTGTCCGCAACCCGCTCTCTTCACCGGCCACTCTGGCCAATTCAGCCTGCAACGCCTTGATGTGCAGGTAATAGCCAGCACCGAGCAGTGCAACGAAAAGCAATACACTCAATACCAGTTTGACCGGAGCCGGCCATACCCCGATGGTGTTGGGGTCATTCAGATCGTTCCAGTTGAATGTTTTGAGCTCATTGACTGAGCCTTGCAGCGATTGCTTCAGGTTGTCCAACGCCTTCATCGGCTATATCTCCTGACTCGGCGTGGTAACTTTCACAGTCAGCTGAAAACTGTTGCTGTTTTGTTGGGCACCGGCTTCGTTGGTGCCACTTAGCGCAGTAACCTGACGAAGATCGGGATCAGCAAACCATTCAGAAGCATCAAGATCACGCATCAAAGCAGAAATACGACTATTGGATTCGGCAACGCCTTGCAGAGAAATGCTGTCGTTGATGCGGGTAATCGAGTCGTAATAAACGCCATCAGGAAGCGTCCGCACCAATTCATCAAACAACCTTACTATGACCGGCCTGTTACCCTGCAATTCCTGGATTACAGTCATTCGTGCAGTCAGCGCTTCCTTCTGCTCCTGCAGTTCGCGTATCTCACTTATTTTCCCGTCGAGAATCGTGATCTGGTCGCGCAAATACGTATTCACTTCGTTCTGGTTACTGATACTGCCTTCGACATAGAACTTGGCGATGGCCAGCACAACCAGGGCCAGCACTGCTGCGCCGCCAAGCTGTATGAAAAATTGCTGCTTGCGCTCTTCCCGCTTGCGTTCACGCCACGGAAGAAGATTGATATTCGCCATTACATAAACCCCCGCATGGCCAGGCCGCAGGCCATAAGCAGGGAGGCTGCGTCATTTTTCAGTTGAGCCTTGTTGACGCGTCCGCCAATCGCCATTTTTGCAAATGGATTGGCAACCACAGTGCGAGTAGACAAAGCTTCCTGCACCATCTGCGCCAGTCCCTTGGTGGAAGCTGCACCGCCTGCAAGCACAATAAGGTCTACATCGTTGTACTGGCTCGAAGAAAAGAAGAATTGCAGCGATCGACTCAACTGCTCCGTCAATTCCTCCTTGAATGGGTCCAGCACATCTGCCTCATAACTTTGCGGCAACTCGCCACTCACTATCGCAGCCTCTGCTTCTGCCGGCGAAAGGCCGTAGCGACTCTGTATGGCATTCGACAAGCGGGCACCGCCAAAAACCTGTTCTCTCGTGTAGATCGACACACCACCTTTCAGAATGTAGATCGTCGTCATGATTGCGCCCACATCCATGATGGCAACAATGCCGTCGGCGCTAAGATCCATCTGGTCACACAAGAGTTTGAACGCCCGCTCGATGGCGTACGCTTCTATGTCTACTACCTCGGCTTCATAGCCACCCATCTGCAAAGCGTCCACGCGCATTTCGACGTTTTCTTTTTTGCAGGCCGCGAGTAGCACCTCAACCATCCCTTCGTTCTTGCGCGAAGGACGCTGACGCTCGAAGTCAATGGCGACTTCATCCAGGGAATAGGGAATGTACTGATCGGCTTCGACGGTGATCTGGTTTTCCATTTCGAGATCGGACAAGGCTGCGTTCATCTCGATAGTCTTCGCAATTACCGAAGAGCCCGATACGGCGACGGCAGCGCCCGTCGTCTTGGTCTTTACCAGAGTCGCCAGCTTCAATATTTCTTCGCCGACCGCTTCGACGTTGGCAATATTCTTTTCCACGACCGCGCCTACGGGCAGCGGACGGGTCGCATAGTGCTCAACTTTGTACTTGTCACCCTGTTTGCTCAACTCAAGCAATTTGATTGAGCTCGAACTGATGTCGATGCCCAACAGGTTTTTCGATTTCTTGTTGAATAAACTGAGCAAACCTCTACTCCTCCCACACGCGGGTTATGTTCTGTATCCCTTGGTGTCGAGTTGTACCTGCATCGTTGTTTAACAATCTTGTAAAGCGTTTTTTCTGCCTTTACGCAGAAAATAATGACAAGCGCCCCACCACCACGGTATCCAATTTAATCACTACTTTCAAGCAATTAAGGAACTTTCTCCACAAACTACTTTAATTTCGTGACCCGCCAATCCTGAGTTCCGCGAGGACTGGATACTGCATGTAGTGGGGTGACGGAAACTCTTACACAAGATACAGCCCCACCCTGAGAGCCAGGCGGAACGCCCCAGGCCGCAGTTCAGTGTTGTGAAAATCAGGGTAATTCCACTACGCCTGCCCAGAGAGCTTCATGGCAATGTTAAAAGCCAAACGGGTACAATCACTGCCCGGTCTATCACAAACGCCCTTCTTGCTGCATTCATGAATGCCTCCCGCCTGATCAAGCCAATCAAGTTCCTTGCCTGGTGGGCCATTGCCGGTCTGGCGGGCAGCGTAATGGTGGGTGCGAGCGCATTCCTTTATTTGTCGCCCAAACTGCCGGACAAAGCTTCCTATACCAATATACGGCTCGAAAACCCGCTTCGTATCTTTTCCAGTGACGGGAAACTGTTGGCCGAGTTCGGTAGCCGCCGCAGTAATCCGGTCTCCTATGCTGCCATTCCCCCACAAGTGATCAATGCGTTGGTGTCCAGCGAGGACAAGCGTTTTTATGAACACAATGGTGTGGACTCGATTGGATTGTTGCGCTCCGTCGTCGGCATCATCACTGGCCAGGACTGGGGCGGCGGCAGCACAATCACGATGCAGGTCACCAAGAACTTTTTCTTTGAAGGCGAATCTCCTTATTCCCGCAAGTTCAAGGAGATCCTCCTCGCAATCAAAATGGAGAAAGAGCTCTCCAAAGAGGAAATACTGGAGCTCTACCTGAACCGCACATTCTTCGGCATTTCCGCCTACGGGATAGCGGCGGCGTCGCGCCAGTATTATGACAAGGAAATCAGTGAGTTAACGCTCGCCGAAATTGCCACGATGATAGGCATCATGCCGCGCCCCAACTCCTACAATCCCCTTCAGTCCCCCCAGCGAGCCCATGAAGAGCGCGGCCGCGTGTTACGCCGCATGCTGGATCAGGAGATGATCTCCGACGTTGAGTATCAGACAGCCTTGGACAGCCCGGAAACAGCCCGTCGCTATGGCCGCCAGCCCGACCTGAATGCCCCCTATCTCGCCGAAATGGTGCGCCTTGAAATGGTAGGCCGGTTTGGTGAGCTCGCCTTGACCGATGGCTACGAGGTTTACACGACTGTCGACAGCAAAATGCAGGCGGCGGCCGACAAAGCCCTGGAACAAGGACTTGAGCGTTATGACCGCACCCATGGCTATCGTGGTGCTGAAAATCACTTCAACCCCGCCGCCGACGGTTCCCTGACCGCTTGGTTGGACATCCTCGCCAACACCCAAGTAGTAGCCGATCAGCAGCCCGCTTTTGTCATCGCGATTACTGACCAGAGTCTTACCGCGCTGTTGAGTGACGGGCAGCAAGTACTCATCGAGTGGGAAGGGATTCGGTGGGCCAAGCCCTTTATCAATAACAGTGCCTGGGGTTCCACTCCGGGCAATGCCAGGGAAGTGGCCAACGTTGGTGATTTGATCCGCATCACCCATGACGCCACCGGCAAATGGGTGCTCGGCCAGGTGCCAGCCGTTAACGGGGGGCTGGTTTCATTGAACCCCAATAACGGCGCGATTCTCGCGCTTTCGGGTGGTTATGATTTCAATGCCAGCTCATTCAATCGCATTACCCAGGCCAAGCGGCAACCGGGCTCCAACTTCAAACCCTTTCTGTATTCAGCCGCGCTCGAAAACGGCTACACCGCTGCCACGCTGATCAACGACGCCCCCTTGGCGCGGGCTGATTACCGGCCGGAGAATTTTGGCGGCGATTTCATGGGCCCCATCCGGCTGAAGTATGCACTCACCCAGTCGAAAAACCTTGTATCCCTTAGGCTGTATGAAGCCTTGGGTGAAGATGTGGTGCTTCCTTATGTCTCCCGATTTGGCTTCAAGCAAGAAGAGTTTCCGCGTGATGACCTTACCGTCGCCATCGGCTCGCACGCGGTATTACCACTCGAGGTTGCCACTGGTTATACGACGTTCGCCAACGGCGGATACAAAGTGGAGCCATATCTGATTGACCGCATCGTGAACTTCAACGATGGCGAAGTGTTCCAGGCGCATCCAACGACGGTTTGCCATGAGTGTTCAGCAGGCGCTGGCCCCGCAGCAGGCAGCTCTGCGCCCATCGGGGCCGCCGAATCCCTCACTGCCGAACTGCCAGGCAATCCGGTAGCCCCGCGCGTTCTGGACGAACGCACCACTTACATCATGAACAGCATTCTCAAATCGGTGATTACCGAAGGAAGCGCCCGCTCGGTCGATCGGGCATTTGAAAGGACCGACCTGGCGGGCAAGACCGGCACGACAGATGAAGCCTTTGACTTGTGGTTTTCCGGGTTTAACGGCGATGTGGAAGCGACGGTGTATGTAGGTTACGACCAGCCACAGACTTTGGGCAGCAATGAACAGGCATCGTCGGTATCGCTGCCAATCTGGATCGACTACATGCAGACTGTATTGGAAGGAAAGCCGGAAAAAAGCATGCCGCAACCGGACGGTGTCGCCACAGTGCGCATCAACAGCAAGACGGGATTGCGCGCAAACCCAGGCGAGTCCGACGCAATTTTCGAGATATTCAAAGCCGAAGAGTTGCCGGGTTACAGCGATGGCAGCGATAACGCGTCCAGCGACAAACCTACCCAGGCCAAAAAAGAAGAGCCGCTCTTTTGAGCGGCTCTTCGAATTTCAATTGAAAAAATCTGGTGTCTTTTAGACTTTGCGCGATCCAACAAAGCGCTTGTTGAACTTGTCTACGCGACCACCGGTGTCCACGATCTTGTGTTTGCCCGTATAGAACGGATGGCAGTTGGAACACACGTCGATACGCATGTCTTCACAGGTGGTGGAACGGGTTTTGAAGACATTGCCGCAACCGCAGGTCACGTTGATGTCGGCATATTTCGGATGGATATCAGCTCGCATGAAGCACCTCATATGGCCATCGCCGCTGGCGTAGTGGTTTGAACTTTCGGTGGATCCTCGCAAATCAGAGGAACCATTCGATCAAACCGCATCTGGCCGCCAGTACCATGGCCGGATTAAAAAGAGCGCGCATTCTAGCAGAAGGTTGCTGATAGGCAAGCCGAAGAGCCCCGCAGTGGCCGAGCGGGGGCAGCATATTCCAATGAAAGCTGTTGTTCTTGTTGGCTATTTCAGAAAGCTGCGGTGGTTCTTCACCACCTCATTGAAGATGTGTTGGAACAGGCTATGCACGAAATCGCTGTTAAGGCCTTTTTCGGCGGCCAGACGACGCAAATCCTGTAGTTTGTCCTGCTCCCGCACAGGATCTACCGAGTTAAGCCCGTATTGAGCTTTGAGCTGCCCTACCTGATTGGTCACCGCAAACCGCTGCGCCAATGCAGCCATGATTTCCGTATCGATCTTGTCAATCTGCCCACGCAAATCGGCCAGTTCAGGGGGAATGACAGGTTTTACTTCGGCTTGCATGGAAGGCATGGGCTCCGCGACGGGGTTACATGGCACTGGGATAGGGTTCCCTATACTATTGCGCACAGACTTTTCCCTCAACAATCCCCGACATACTTTGGCGACGCCAGCGCAATCCCCTTTCCACGTACAAGTAGCAGTTCCTTCGCCGCTGCGCGGTACGTTCGATTACCTGCCCCTGCCTGATCAGCCACTGCCCCAGCCAGGCAGTCGCGTCAAAGTGACATTCGGTCGGCGGGAGCTCGTTGGTATCGTCACCGGCCTCAGCAGCGACACCGAGGTCAGCGCTGACAAGTTGCGCCCACTGCTGGCCCTGCTGGAAGACTCTCCGTTGCTGGATGCCCATCTGCTGGCACTGTATCGCTGGGCAAGTTCCTATTATCTGTATCCGTTGGGCCAGGCCTTGCAAACGTCCCTGCCCAAGGCGCTGCGCGAAGGCAAGCCCATGGCGTTGCCAGCACGGATGGTTTGGCAACTGAAGTCATCGGCGGAGCCTGCTGCAAGTCCGGCAAAAAAGCGAAGCAGCACTCAACTGCAAGTGCTTGATCTGTTGCATACCTATCAGCAGTTGAGCACCAGTGAGTTGTCAGCACTGCTCAACAAAAGCGCGCGCGCTGTTTTGCAGACACTGGAAAACCAGCATGTTGTGGAGCAGACGGCAGCGGCCGAGGGTGCTCTTACTCCGGCACACCGTGCCGAGCCAGCACTCGTGTTGAGCGCAGAACAGCAAGCCGCCCTTGCGGCGATGAGTAAGGCCACAACCAGTTTCTCGTGCTTCCTGCTGGAAGGCATCACCGGCAGCGGCAAAACAGAAATTTACCTGCAGTTGATAGAGCAGGTATTGGCAGCAGGCAAACAGGTGCTGGTACTGGTACCTGAAATCAGCCTGACCCCGCAGACCGTCTCGCGCTTCGCTTCCCGTTTTCATGCCCGCATCGTCGCCTTCCATTCCGGCCTTACCGACAAACAACGCCTGCAAGGCTGGCTCGAAGCTCGCAATGGCACTGCCCACATCGTCATTGGCACACGCTCAGCTGTTTTCACTCCGCTGGCGCGTCCGGGGCTCATCGTCATCGATGAAGAACATGATGATTCCTACAAACAGCAGGAAGGCTTCCGCTATTCAGCGCGCGATGTCGCCATCTATCGCGCCAGCATGCTGAAAATTCCGGTGTTGCTCGGTTCCGCCACACCCTCGCTGGAGAGTCTTCACAATGCTTTGAATGGTCGCTACCAATTGCTGACGTTGTCGCAACGCGCCGGCAGCGCCCAATTGCCCACAGTACGCATGCTGGATCTTAAGTTGCAGAAATGCGCAGCCGGCATATCTCCACTGTTGATGCAGGAAATCGGCAAAACGCTTGCCGCCAACCAACAGGTGCTGGTCTTTTTGAACCGGCGCGGGTTTGCACCACTGCTGCTTTGCCGGGACTGTGGCTGGATTGCTGAATGCCCGCGCTGCGAACGCAGTTACACGCTGCATCAACAACCTGCCGCCTTGCATTGTCATCACTGTGGCGCGCAAAAACCGCTGCCGCGCAGTTGTGGTCATTGCCATAGCGGCGATCTGGACGCCAGGGGTCTGGGCACCGAACGCAGTGCAAGCGTATTGACCGAGCACTTTCCCGACTATCCCGTGTTGCGCATTGATCGCGACAGCACGCGTGCAGTCGGCCAACTCGACAGCCTGATGGATACCGTCCACAGCGGCATTCCCTGCATTCTGGTCGGCACTCAAATGCTTGCGAAAGGGCATCATTTTCCCCGGGTGACCCTGGTGGCAGTGCTCGACGCTGACAGTGGGTTGTTCAGTGCAGACTTTCGCGCGCAGGAAAATCTTGGCCAATTGCTGACGCAGGTCGCGGGTCGCGCCGGCCGCAGTGATGCACCTGGTCAGGTCATTGTGCAAACCTGGCATCCCACGCACCCAGCGCTACTGCAACTGGCCGAACAGGGCTATCAAAGTTTTGCCAGACAGCTATTGCAGGAACGCGCTAGCGGCTCGCTTCCGCCTTATGTTCACTTCATGCTGATAAGAGCGGAAGCGAACTCGCGCGAACTACCGCTGCAGTTCCTGCAGGAAGTAGCACAGCAACTGCAGCTTGAGCCGGTGCGGGATCTTCGCTGCTTTGGCCCCATGCCGAGTCCCTTTGGCAAGAAGGCTGGCGTGTTTCGTGCGCAGTTGATTCTGCAAGCGCCTAAGCGTTCAACCTTACAGAAGCTGGGTGATCACCTGCTGACGTTGCTGGAATCGAATTCATTGTCACGCAAGGTTCGTTGGTTGATCGATGTCGATCCGACCGATTTCAGGATAATGGCGGCCTTTCCCCGGCAGCCGGAACAACCAGATCATGGCGCAAGACTTTGCCAAGCAACGTCCACCCCAGCAGCAGGCAGCGCGCAAGCCAAAGGCGCGCCCAGCCAGCAGTGCTCATTGGAACTGGTTTTTCTCGGGCGTCTTTGCAGGCGTCATTCTCATGGTAGGTGGTTACATCGGCCTTCTGCGCTACCAGGCATTGCAACCGGCAGCACAGGAAGCAGTCGCCGGCCCACTGACGCCGGAAGAACTGCCCGCCTTTGAATTTGATTTCTATCGCGAGCTGGCGACTGCCGATGTGCCAGTCAGTGTGCCCGAGGAAACACCGCAAGGCGTTGCCGGCGAACCCGCTGCAACCGTGGCTGCGAACACACCGCCACCCGCCGCCGCGGAACCTGCGGCAGTCAACTACCTGCTGCAAGCCGGTTCTTTCCAGGGTCGCCAGGAAGCGGATGAACGCCGCGCCAAGATCACACTGCTGAACATGTCGGCTGAGAT
>JAZKEH010000146.1:13935-15414 GCA_040387155.1 Pseudomonadota bacterium
CGGGTACAGGTCGGTCCTTTTGCTGGCCGCAATCCTGCAGAAGAAGCACGCAAAGAATTGTCAGCCAACAATATCGACTCCATTCCTTTGTTGATGCGCTGAGCCTACCCATTCCGATTCATTCGCAGGACCCCCATGACACCCACTGATATCCGATTGCACAAACGCACTGCCCTGCTCGACTTGAGCTACGCGGACGGCGGTCACTATTCATTGCCGGCAGAATTTCTGCGCGTGTACTCACCTTCTGCTGAAGTGCGCGGTCACGGCCAAGGACAAGAAGTGTTGCAGGTCGGCAAACTCAACGTAAAGATCAGCAGCATTGAACCGGTTGGCAACTACGCAGTGCGTTTGCATTTCGATGATGACCACAACACCGGCATCTACAGTTGGGAATACCTGCATGAGCTGGCTACGAACCAACAATCGTTGTGGGAAGATTATCTGGAGCGCCTGCGTGTGGCCGGCAAGCGTCGAGAATCAGTTGATTCCGCAGTGCAGATCGTCAATATCATGCCGCTGAAACATTGAGACACAGTGATGAGCGACCAGAAACCTGACACTACTCACTTCGGCTACAAAGAAGTACCCGTCACTGAAAAAGCCACTTTGGTTGGGCAGGTTTTTCATTCAGTCGCCGGCAAGTACGACCTGATGAATGACGTCGTGTCGCTCGGTTCGCATCGATTGATCAAACGATTTACTGTCGAGCTGAGCGCAGTGCGTGCCGGTCAGCATGTGCTCGACCTCGCAGGCGGCACCGGCGATTTCAGCTTGCTGTTCGCACCGATCGTGGGCGAAAGCGGCCAGGTTGTACTGGCCGACATCAACGAATCCATGCTGCGTACCGGCCGCGATCGCATCATTGATGCCGGCTTTCCCGGCCCGATCACCTACAGTTTGGCCAATGCTGAATGTCTGCCCTTTGCCGACAACAGTTTTGATTGCATCTGTATCGCGTACGGGTTGCGCAATGTCACCAACAAGGATGCCGCACTCCGTTCGATGCAACGCGTCTGCAAACCCGGCGGTCGTGTATTGGTGCTGGAATTTTCCAAGCCGCGCAATGAACTGCTGGGCAAGGCATATGACATCTATTCCAAGCTGTGGCCACTGGCTGGCAAGCTGGTGCTGAATGACAGCGCCAGTTACCAATATCTCGTTGAAAGCATACGCATGCATCCCGATCAGGAAACGCTGAAACAGATGATGCTGGATGCCGGCTTTTCGCGTTGCGAATACCACGACGTGATGGGCGGTATCTGCGCCATCCATATCGGTTACAAGGACTGAACATGTCCTTCGCCTTGTTGCAAAGCGCACTTTTATTGCCGATTGAACTCACGCTGAACCAGTTGCTGGCGCTGGATGCTGCCAGTCGCTCTCGCCTCGCGGCAATGGCTGGCAAGACGATTGCAGTCGAAGTGCAGCAACCCGCATTAACAATTTATGTCAGTGTGCAGACAGACAAGCTGCGCC
>JAZKEH010000147.1:0-4095 GCA_040387155.1 Pseudomonadota bacterium
ACCAAAGCACCCGGCTTGCTGTCAAAGCGATCCGCCACAAAGTAGCCCTCACGCTCAAACTGGAACCGCTGCTCCGGCACTGCGCCCACTACGGACGGCTCCACCAGCGCACCTTTCAGCACAACCAGCGAGTCCGGATTCATGTTGTCGCGATAATCGCCTTCAGCCGAGTCAGGCGCCGCATGATTGAACAACCGATCATAGATACGCACTTCAACGGGAACCGCCTGCTGCGCCGGCACCCAGTGGATAACCCCTTTCACCTTGCGGCCTTCCGCATTCTTGCCCAGCGTGCTCATGTCACACGTGCAATGCAGTTCAACGATGTGACCATCGGCATCGCGGATCACGCTATCGCAGCGGATGATGTAGGCGCCTCGCAACCGCACTTCGCCTCCCAAGGTCAGGCGTTTGAAACCCGGCGGTGGCACTTCTTCAAAGTCATTGCGGTCGATATACAGCTCGCGCGTAAACGGAATATCACGCGTGCCCATCGCTTCGTTCTTCGGATGCCGCGACATGCTGAGTACGTCAACCTTGTCTTCCGGGAAATTGATCAGGGTCACTTTCAACGGCCGCAGCACCGCCATCGCGCGTGGCGCCGTTGCATCGAGATGCTCACGCAGACAGAACTCCAGCTGACCCACTTCCACCAGACTGTTCGACTTGGTAATCCCCACCATCTCGCAGAAATTGCGGATCGCTTCCGGCGAATAGCCACGGCGACGCAGGCCTTCCAGTGTCGGCATGCGCGGATCAGTCCAGCCATTGACCAGCTTCTCATCGACCAGTTGTTTCAGCTTGCGCTTGCTCATCACCGTATAGTTGATATTGAGACGCGCGAATTCGATCTGCTGTGGACGATGCAGGCCAAGTTGCTCCAGCGTCCAGTCATACAACGGACGATGGTCTTCAAACTCCAGTGTGCACAGCGAATGGGTAATGCCTTCCAGCGCATCCGAAATGCAGTGCGTGTAGTCATACATCGGGTAGATGCACCACTTGTCGCCGGTCTGGTGATGATGCTGGTGACGGATACGATAGATCACCGGGTCGCGCATATTGATGTTCGGCGAGGTCATGTCGATCTTCGCGCGCAAGGTGTACTTGCCGTCGGCAAACTCACCCGCCTTCATTCGTGAGAAAAAATCCAGATTGTCACTTATCGAACGATCACGGTTCGGGCTGGGTTTGCCAGGTTCAGTCAGCGTGCCGCGATACTCGCGCGCCTGGTCAGGCGTCAGGCTGCACACGTAAGCCTTGCCCTGTTCAATCAGGGTGACAGCGCAGTCGTACAGTTTGTCGAAATAATCGGAGGCATAGAACAAACGATCCTGCCAATCAAACCCCAGCCATTTCACACTGGCTTTGATCGACTCCACATACTCCAGGTTTTCCTTCTCCGGATTGGTATCGTCAAACCGCAGATTGCACAGGCCGTTGTACTTCAGCGCGGTGCCAAAGTTGAGGCAGATCGACTTGGCGTGACCGATGTGCAGGTAACCATTGGGTTCCGGCGGGAAACGCGTGTGCACCCTGCCTCCGTTTTTGTTGGCGGCAAGGTCGTCGTTGATGATCTGGTGGATGAAATTGGTGGGGCTGACAGGCTGTGATTCGGACATAGGGACTTCTTGGGCGTGCTCTCGGAAAACAGCTCGCATTATAGCTGGCCAAGTTGAATTGGCCGAGTAAAATGCAGACCGGCGCGAGTCTCATGTGTTTGGGGCAGGCCTCTGCGACACGCCGGAATAGTTGACGGGACGAAGTTCCCTCCAGCCACTCCGCAGGCTCCGTGGCGTTCGGTAATGTACAAAGCTACGCTTTGTAACCACATTGCCTCACCCATGGCCTTCGACGGTCGCAGAAACCTGTCCTGACTGCCTGAGACTGCCAGCTGCAGTTACACCTTCACTCACGAGACCCCTGCATGATCACTCTGCACACGACCCAAGGCGACATCACCATCGAACTCGATTTCGTCAAAGCCCCCAAATCGGCTGCCAATTTCCTGGCCTATGCCAAAGAAGGCCACTACGACGGCACGGTTTTTCACCGCGTCATCGACAACTTCATGATCCAGGGTGGCGGTTTTGAAGTGGGCATGAAGCAGAAGAAAACCAAGGCGTCGGTGCCGAACGAAGCCGACAACGGTCTGAAGAATGAAATCGGTACCCTGGCGATGGCGCGTACCAGCGACCCGCATTCGGCTACCTGCCAGTTCTTTATCAACGTTGCCAACAACACCTTCCTGAACCACACCGGCAAGAACGCACAGGGCTGGGGCTATGCGGTATTCGGCAAGGTTGTCGACGGCATGGACGTCGTCAACAAGATGAAAGGCACCCGTACCGGCAGCAAGGGCGGCCACGGTGACGTACCGCTGGAAGACATCGTCATCAACAAAGTGACCATCGACGACAGCAAGATCCCGGTCTGAGACAGGCGTTGCAATGACAACAGCAGGACACACAACGGTCCCCCGCTCGCGCGTCCTGCTGATTTCCGACCTGCATCTGGAAGAAGATCGTCCCCACCTCACGCAGGCATTCCACGCTTTTCTCGCCCGCGAAACCCCGTCCGCTGCAGCGCTCTACATCCTCGGTGATTTTTTCAATGTCTGGCTCGGCGACGATGATGATCGCCCGCTCAATGCCGACATCACCTCCGCGCTGCGTCGTTGCAGCGACGCGGGCCTTGAGATTTATTTACTGCATGGCAACCGTGATTTCCTGCTCGGCGAAGCCTTTGCGCTAGCCGCCGGCGCCACATTACTGCAAGGCCCCACCGTCATTGAAGAAGCCGGCCAACGCTACCTGCTGTTGCACGGTGATGAGTTGTGCACGCTGGACACCGACTATCAGAAGTTCCGCCACATGGTGCGCAATCCGGCCTGGCAACAACAGTTTCTGACACAGCCACTCGCCGCCCGTCGTGCCTTTGCCGACCAGGCACGCGCCACCAGCAAGACCATGAACAGCAACAAGGCCGCCGACATCATGGATGTCACGCCAGCTGAAGTAGAAAGATTATTGAAGGAACAGCAACAGAACGGCACTTTGCCCGTGATGATTCACGGCCACACCCATCGTCCTGCGGTCCACGAGTTTGCTATTGAAGGTCACAATGCCCGTCGCATCGTATTGGGCGATTGGGGCGACAGCCTGTGGTACGCCGCACTGCACCACGGCTCGGCCCTGCTGCTGGAAGTCGGCCTTACGCCGTCTGCCGCATCTCCGGCATAAACGAAAATCCGATCGACATCTGCGTCCCCGCCAACCGTCGCTGCGAACATACTTCACACAGCCGTTTGGTTTCCTGTCCCGTCTCGGGATCGGTATAGCGCAGATACAACGACTTCGCCTTGATCCTCACCACCGCCTCGTCGACATGCAGCTCAAAGCGGCAGCCGCCACTCGACAGATCCGTGATGGTCCCCGCGAGTTCGCTCTCGCCTTCCTTCATGTAGAGAGCGCCCGGAATCCACGTCGGCAGTCGCTTTTCCACGCGTAATTCGCGCGTTTCCACTTCGGTAGGAAATTTGATGAAGACAATGGGATACGGCACCCGCACCACATCGATAACAGAGGAATAGAAGCCCATGCAGTCACCCGTGGTCTTCTCACAAATGGTCCGCACGATGACTTCCCGGCCCGGAATCAGTTGGGTCCTGACATTGCCCGCCTCCAGCAACCCTGGAATCTCCAGAATCAGATACCCCCCAGACCTGCAGCCCAATAAACGTGTTTTAAACGTATCGCGGTTCCGCCCCACAATTTCCACACTGACAAACTGCCCCATGGCAGCGTTTTCAACGAAGAAATTGACGTCCCGCACCACGACTGGCGCTTCTGCTGTGTCCATAAGCAAGATCAACCTTGGGTGATTTTTTACTTATTACGGCAGCCGGCTGATTTTATTAAGAATGTGTTGAGGAATTTTCCCTCAATCTCTCCTTTCCTTCGGGATGCGTCAGCGACCCGCACTGAACGAAAGGAGCTACTTTCCCGCGAGATGGAGGAAACGCACTGAGCGAGAGGAGCCGCTTGGCGTCAATCAGTGTGGGAACCTCGAAGGCCATGGATGGCCTGAGGGGTA
>JAZKEH010000148.1:0-688 GCA_040387155.1 Pseudomonadota bacterium
TGAGCTTTATTTCGCGCACCCACATGCCGAGCAATGACTTCAACCAGAAATTCGAACGTACGACATTGACGCAGGACGTCGTTGGTTTCACCTTCGCTCCGCACGTCAATGCAATGGCGATCAGTGGTCCGTTCAATGCGACGCGTCCTGAACACACGACGACCCGTGACAAGGTATTCAGCTGCTACCCGGAAAATGCCGACCAGGAACCAGGCTGCGCCAAAACCATTCTCAGCACACTTGCTACCCAAGCCTATCGCCGTCCGTTGCAGGAAGACGATGTGAACCTGCTGCTGTCGTTCTACGAAGCTGGTCGCACCGGCGGTGATTTTGAAACCGGCATTCAACGTGGCCTGCAGTTCATCCTGTCCGATCCCGAGTTTATCTATCGCATGGAAGGTGAACCGGCTGACAACACCGACAAGTATTTCCAGATCAGCGAACTCGAACTGGCGTCGCGCCTGTCGTTCTTCCTGTGGAGCTCCGCCCCGGATGCTGAATTGCTGCAAGTCGCAACGGAAGGCAAGTTGCGCAACGACGGTGTGCTACAGCAACAGGTAGAGCGCATGCTGGCCGATCCACGTGCCGATGCACTTGTCAGCAACTTCGCCGGTCAGTGGCTGCAGTTGCGTAACCTGCAGTCTGCATCACCAGTAGCCGACCTGTTCCCCGACTTCGATGACAACCT
>JAZKEH010000148.1:701-2125 GCA_040387155.1 Pseudomonadota bacterium
GGCAGGCCTTCCGCACCGAAACCGAAATGCTGTTCGCCAGCATCATGCGGGAAGATCGCAACGTCACTGAGTTGCTCGATGCCAATTACACCTTCGTCAACGAAAGGCTCGCGAAGCACTACGGCATCAAGGGCGTGAATGGCAGTCAGTTCCGTCGGGTTGAACTGGGACCAGAACTCGACATGCGTCGCGGGTTGCTGGGCAAGGGCAGTGTGTTGACCGTCAGCTCCGTTGCAGACCGTACTTCACCCGTGCTGCGCGGCAAATGGGTGCTGCTGAATATTCTCGGAGTGGTGCCACCAGATCCGCCGCCAAACGTGCCTGCGCTTGAGGCCAGCGACGTACCCGGCGCTGGTCCGCAGACAATGCGTGAACGTATGGAACAACATCGCGACAATCCTGCTTGCAGCTCCTGTCACCAGATGATGGATCCGATTGGCTTTGCGCTCGACAAGTTTGATCGTATCGGTCGCTATCGCACGGCAGACATGGGTCGTACGCTGGACGCCACTGGCAAGCTCGTCGATGGTCAGGCCTTTGATGGCCCATCTGAGCTGCGCCAGGCGTTGATGCATTACTCGCCGCAGTTCGTGCAAACCATGACGGAACGTCTGCTGACTTATGCATTGGGTCGCGGTGTCGAGTACTACGACATGCCGGTAGTGCGCAGCATCGTGCGTGATGCTGCAGCCAACGACAATCATTTCTCGGCACTGGTCATGGGCGTCGTCAACAGCAAGCCATTCCAGATGAATCAACGTGCCGAACAGACACTGACTACAGCGAGCGCTGGCCAATAACTCGCTAAACAGAACTTGCTAATACAGAACCACAGGGGAGAGGGATCACATGTTCATTACCAAAAAACATTTGTCACGTCGTACGATGCTGCGCGGCGCCGGTGCTGCCATCGCGCTGCCCTTCCTGGATGCGATGGTGCCAGCCAGCACTGCGCTGGCGCAGACTGCAGCAGCAGGGGCACCGCGTTTTGTGGGGGTGTTCTCGGCACATGGCTGGTCGCCAACCTACTGGCAGGACGGCCGTCCTGAAATCGCGCCGACCGAAGGCCGTAACGTCGGTCTTGGCTTCGTGCATGCACCACTGGCGCCGTTCAAGGACAAGCTGACGATTTGCGGTGGCCTTGATGCCACTTCGTCCATGCCACCTCCAGGCACCAGTGGCGGTGACCACGCTCGTGCTGCGGCATCCTTGACTGGTGCAGCCCCCAAGAAAACCGGTGGTCCCGACATTCAGTGCGGCACCAGCGTTGATCAGCTGATCGCGCAGAAATACGGCCAGGAAACCCTGCTGCCGTCCATCCAGCTAGGTATCGAAGATCCAGGCTCCAACACCGGTGTGTGTGGCTGGGGTTATTCCTGTGCCTATTCGAATTCGATCTCGTGGGCCGGCCCCAACAAGCCGCT
>JAZKEH010000149.1:0-227 GCA_040387155.1 Pseudomonadota bacterium
TTTTAGTCACATCGGTGTTGCTAGCCTTCCAACGTTTCATCAAGTTAACAAGGTCGACTTTGCCACCAACGACGCAACATCTGCTGGGCAGGACAAGAGGCCGGATCATCCCGGTCAGTCTTGAGGCAATCACTGCGATTGAAGCAGTGGGCCTTGTCGCGGTAGTACACACTGTTGGAGGGAGTTTCATTCTGCGTGAAACACTGGCCACACTGGAGAAGGCATTG
>JAZKEH010000149.1:237-1920 GCA_040387155.1 Pseudomonadota bacterium
TATTCTGAACATCAGCCAGATTGAAGCGCTGCAGGTACTGGGTGGTGGCGGCAATCATTTTCAGATGAAGGATGGCCGCATTATTGCGCTCACGCTCCAACTGAGCGAAATAGAGCGTTTGCTGAGCCAGTCCAATTGACCCTACGACATCGAACTCATGCACCTATAACAGAAAGCTCCCTGCTTCAGGTCGCCTGCTGCACTACTCCTTGCCGCAGCTTTCACATCCCAGCGACGTTTTAGTCACATAGTCATTGCTAACCTCCTCGCGTTTCATCAATCAAATACGGTCGATTCCTGGAGGAATGGCAATATGAGCAGACAGTTGAGCATTACAAGGCAAAGGGGACAGGCATCGTGGTTGACTCTGTCGGCGCTCCTGATTGGCTTTCCACTTTTTGCGCACGCAGCCGAGGCGCCCGGTGCGCTGACGATCACTGTCAAAGATCAGACTACTGACCGACCACTCTCAACCGCGCAGATTACGCTTACGGAACGGGAAACCAATTCGACGCGCTCTGCAGAGACCGACGCCCAAGGTCGCATCATCGTTGAGCAGCTCGACCCGGGGCTATATGCGGTCAACGTCACCAAAGGCGGGTTTGCTACCTCGTATGAATCAAGCATCCGCGTGATTACGCGCAAGAACGTCAAGGTTGAATTCGAACTCAGGCAGCAGGCAATTGAGGAAGTGGTGGTTCGGGCGCGGCAAGCGGATACCTTTGCCTCAGCGAGCAGCACCTATCTTGATAGAGAAACGTTGCGCAGTAATGTTGGCGGTGGCGCCGATCCGCTCCTGTCGCTGGACGGCCTGCCTGGCCTGGCTTCCACCAATGAATTCGCCAATTTCAGCGTACGCGGCCGTGGTCCACGAGATAACCTGTTATTCGTTGATGACTTCCCCTTTGATAAAGCAGTCCACTTTGATGCGACCCTGGGTGAAGCTGAAGACGTCGGTGGTGGCGGCCGTTTCTCGATCTTCGCACCCAACGTTATAAGTGGTGCAGAGTTCTCGCCGGGTGGCTGGGGTGCGGCTTATGGCGGCCGGACGGCATCGCTGCTCAAGCTGGATGTCGCCGATGGCAATCCAAGTCCTTCAGCAAGTCTGCGGCTCGACCTTGCGGGCAATGAATTTGGCTACGATGGCCCCACCGGTATCACTGAAGACTCAACGATGCTCATTTCCGCTCGCAAGCTGGATTTCGGCGCCTTTTTCGAAGATATCGAAGAACTGGATATTGGCGAGCCTGTTTTGCGAGACATCATTGTAAAGTCAGCGATACCACTCAATGAGAACCATACAGTCGAAGTCCTGCTGATGGATACCCACGAAGACTTCACGCGCGGCGTGACTCACGTAAGTGAATCGAAAAATTTCGAAGATGCTGCGCTGCTGGACTTCAAACAGGACAGTGATTTGTACGGCCTGACATTGCGATCATTGATCGGCGACAGCGCGGTCTGGACCAACAAGGTTTACTTTCGTAGAAGTGACAAGACCAGTTCAGAGGGTGAAGCCTTTCCTGATCTTGCACCCGCGGGATCTCCTGCCTCCAGTTTTCCGGTGCGGGAGGACATTATTACCGTCGGTGAAGATGAGACAGAGACGGGCTGGCGCAACGACTTCGAGACGGTGAACCAATGGGGCGTTTTCAGCGCCGGCACGCAGGTGACGCAAATAAA
>JAZKEH010000150.1:0-5598 GCA_040387155.1 Pseudomonadota bacterium
GGATAACCGTGACGCGATGTCAGCAACTGCCAGGCCACAGTCAGCACCTGCTCCACTACTGTCTCGGCAATCCACGTCAGATAGTCACTGACCTTCATCAGCGGCATGGCGCCCGACAGTTCCGCCGCCGCCACTATCAATACCTGTTCCTGCTTGAAGTACTGGATGACGTTGAGCTGACCTTCCACGTCTTGCGACAGACTGCGCAACAACTGCTGATTCAACAGGCTACGCAACTCCGGTAGCAGCGGTGGTTGTTTCATCGGTCGCAGCAACTCGTCGAGCAGCACCGGATAGCGTGACAACAACTCCACCACCCAGGGACTGGCGGCGCACAAGGTGATCAACTGCTGCAGCGCCACCGGATTCTCCAGCAGCAACACCAGGTACACCGTGCGTTGCACGACGGACTGCACGAACAGGAAGACGCGCAGGAAGGCCTGGGTGGGCGCCGTTTCCCGCGCCACCTTCGTCATCAACAGTGGCATGAAGTGGTCAAGCCGCTCGCGGCTGCGACGATCGAGACCCAGGAACTGGCGGCTGCGGCGGAAGTTGTCGAGGCTCTTCAACACTTCTTCTGCATCTGTGTAGCCACCTTCTGTGAGCAGCGAACGTGCACGCTCCGCATCAACATTGCCAAGCCACACTTGCTGCAGACCAACGTCGGTGGTCTCGGCACTGTCATTGTCACGACTGCCGATCACTTCATCGAAATGCAGGGCAACCTTGCTGCGCACATCGGCCAGTTTTGCGCGCAAGCTTTCAGCTTCGATGAAATTCATCGTGAGCGCTACGCGGTGCTCGGCGAGCGGGTCATCGGGATAGTCATGGGTCTGCTGGTCACGCAGCGCCTGGATCGCATGCTCCAGCCGGCGCAGGAACTCGTAGCTCGACAGCAGTACGTCGGCATCTTCCGCCGCGACCAGTCCTTCATCGACCAGCGCTGCCAACGCGTCGCGCAAGGCGGGTTGTTGCAGGCGTGGATGCCGACCGCCGTGAATAAGCTGGAACACCTGCACGATGAATTCGATTTCGCGAATGCCGCCACTGCCGAGTTTCACATTACGCTGCATGCTCTTGCGCCGCACTTGCTGTTCAATCTGGCGCTTGAGATCGCGCAGCGACTCGATCGTCGCAAAGTCGAGATAGCGACGATACGAAAACGCTTTCAGCATTTTCGCCATGGCTTGCACGGCAGCAGCTTGCCCGGTAACCGCGCGCACCTTGATCATTGCGAAGCGTTCCCAATCACGGCCTTGCGTCAGGTAGTACTCTTCCAGCGCCGCATGCGACAACGCCAGCGCACCTGCGCTGCCATAGGGCCGTAACCGCAGGTCAACCCGAAACACAAAACCATCGGCTGTGATCGTATCGAGCACGCTCAGCAGCTGCTGACCGAGCCGCGTGAAGAAACTCTGGATTGTGCAGCTCTGTGCCTGCGGCTGCAGTGCGCCGTCTACGTGCGTGCTGCCATCTTCCGGAAACGCATAGATGAGATCGATGTCGGACGACAGGTTCAACTCGCCGGCGCCGTGCTTGCCCATCGCCAGCACAATCAGTTCCTGTACATTGCCTTCACTGTCGCGTGGTTCACCATGCACAGCAATCAATTGCGTCTGCAGCAAGGGCAAGGCAAAGCGAATGCAGGTATCGGCCAGCGCACTGAGGTCCTCACAGGTTTGCTGCAACGTGGCGTGGCCGTTGACGTCGCGCCATACAATGCGCAGCCATTCGCGCTGGCGAAAGTTGCGCAGCAGCTTTTGCAGCGCCGGCAGCATGTCATTGCCAGTCAGCGTGAGGGAGGGAAACTGCCGCAACTGAAATGCCTGCAAATGCGCGAACCAATCGCCGTAGTCCAGCCGCAGGTCGCCTTGCACCAGCAAATCCAGCAACAGTTCTGGCCGGGTGATGCAGAGCTCAGTGGCGTGATCGCTGGCCAGCCACACCGAGGGCAGCTCGGCACGCAGCGATGATTGTTTGGCCAGCAGCTTCTCAAGCGCGGGATGGGCAGCCAGGGTGGTCTTGAAGCGTTGCTGCACATTGAGCAGCAGTTGTGTAGCAGCTTGCATCGCTTAGTGGGATTCCGGCGACACGCGCAGCACTTCCAGCATCGAGGTCTGGCCGCTGGCAACTTTCTGCGCGCCGCTAAGACGCAAACTGCACATGCCTTCCTTGTAGGCGAGCTGCCGCAACTTGCCGAGTTCGGCACCGCCATCGATCAAGGTACGCAAACCGTCTGACAACTGCATGATTTCGTAGATGCCCTGGCGCCCCTTGTAGCCGGTGTCGCGGCATTCAAGACAGCCAACCGGTTCGTGCACCTTCTTCGGCAGCGTGGTGTGCCAGGGCGCTGTCATGTCCTGCCACAACTGCGGATCAAGATCGGCTTCCCGTTTGCAATGCGGACACAGAATGCGCACGAGTCGTTGCGCGACAACGCCTATCAAGGTCGCCTTCAACAGATAGGCAGGTACGCCAAGTTCCAGCATGCGGGTGATTGCGCTTGGCGCATCATTGGTATGCAACGATGACAACACAAGGTGACCGGTAAGCGCTGCCTGTATCGCAATCTCGGCGGTTTCGAGATTGCGGATCTCGCCGATCATGATGATGTCGGGATCCTGCCGCAGCAGCGCTTTCACACCGCTGGCAAAATTGAGATCAATGTTTTCCTGCACCTGCATTTGGTTGAAGCTGGATTCCACCATCTCAATCGGATCTTCAATCGTGCAGACGTTGACCTCGCGTGTCGCCAGGGTTTTCAGTGTTGAATACAGCGTGGTGGTTTTGCCACTGCCGGTCGGACCTGTGATCAGCAGAATGCCATGTTTGCGACCGGTCATCTGTTGCCAGCGCGTCACGTCGTCGGCACTGAAGCCAAGATCGCTGAATGACTTCAGCAACACATCCGGATCGAAAATACGCATGACCAGTTTTTCACCGAACGCTGTTGGCATCGTCGACAACCGCAGTTCCACCTCGTTGCCTTCGGGACTCTTTGTCTTCATGCGGCCATCCTGCGGCCGCCGTTTTTCCGCCACGTTCATGCGGCCCAGCAATTTCAGGCGGCTGTTGACGGCAGCCAGCACCTGCATCGGCAATTGGTAAACCGTGTACAGCACGCCGTCGATGCGGAAGCGAACATTGCCGATGTCGCGGCGCGGTTCGATGTGAATGTCGCTCGCGCGTTGTTCAAACGCATACTGCAGCAACCAGTCGACGATGTTGACGATGTGCTGGTCATTCGCTTCCGGGTCCTTGCCCTTGCCGAGCTCCAGCATCTGCTCGAGATTGCCGATACCGATACGATTGCTGGTACCGCCTTTCGTCGTGGCGAACTGGATGGACTTCGACAGCCGGTACAACTCATTGCTGAGCCGCTGCAATTCCAGTGGATTGACGACGACGCGTTTGATCGGCCGGCGCAGGATGTGCGCCAAGCCGGACTCCCATGAACTGACAAAGGGTTCGGCGGAGGCGATCGTCACTTCCTTGTCAGTGACTTCGACGGCAAGGATCTTGTGGCGCTGGCTGAACGCAAACGACATGACCTGCGTGACCTTGGCCGCGTCCATGTTAAGAGGATCCATCCGGCAGTACGGCTGGCCGCTGTACTGGGCCAGCTTGTGCGCCAGCGTTTCGATGTCGAAGGTGTGGCCGGGACGCTTGGGATCTGGCAACTGTTGTTCGGCGAGATAGGTCAGTATGTGCTGGGACTGGTTACCGCGGCGATTATCGACCAAACGCTCCAGTGCCTCCTGGTCCAACAGCCCCTCTTCGACCATCAGATCCAGAAAATCCCGCAGTTCCAACACGCGATCGTGACCCGGGGCAGGTCTGAGCCTGGCTGCAGCAGCAGAGACAGTGGCCATCGAACAACTCCGGGTGATTGGATACCCGGCAGTCTAGCGCAACTCCTGCACCAGTTTATGCACCTGCTTCTGCAGCCGTGGATTGTCCGGCAGCTCGGCGCGCAGCTTGCCTATCGTGGTCGACACGGTGCCATAGCGTTGCAGGCCAAAGTGTTCGGCAATCACCTGCAAGGTCACGCCGCCCACTTCCTGGCACAGGTGCATGGCAACCCAGCGCGGAATGTTCTTGGAATCCGGCCCGCGCGCCGCCTGCACGATGCTGGTCTCGCTGACAGTAAAAGCCTGCGCGACATTGGTGACGATCTTGCGCACTGCGGGACGTTTGCGTGCCGCCATGAAGCCGGTCGGTGCCGCCGCCAGATGGCGGGACGTGCGCGTGGTGCGGATACGTTGTTTGAAACTGTCATCGCCCAGCAGGGCAGGACGGCTCTTGCGGGCAAAGAAGCGGGTGATGACATCAAGCGGCGCCTCGGCCAGCAAGTCGCGCACTTTCTTCACGCGCTCGCCCTTGCCATTGGGTCCCAGCAACTCATCGCTGATCACAGGAAACGGCAGTTTGTGCTGACCGAGATAGACCGGCAGGCTGCTCGCGTACTGGCCAAGGTCGAACTTGCCGTTGCGGTCGGCCTGGTAGTGCAGATAGTTCAGCACGGTGCTGGTCAGCGCGGGCTGCACCAGGACGCTTTTGTAACGGGTATGGAAGACCGAACCGCGGCGTCCCTGCAATTGTTGATAACGCAACGTATACAGGCCATCGACCTGGCGCATGAAGCGGCTCAGGTTCGCCTCCGGTGTTTTGACGAGCAACTGGTACTGATTGCGGTTGAGGTACCAGCCATGCAGCTCTACGTTGAAACGCTGACCGGCAAGCTGCACCTGTTCCAGGAATGTGGTTGCGTGCTCCGGGGTTGGAAACAACGGCTTGCCCGACTTCTTGCTGTTGCTGACATGATAGAAAGCATTCGCTAATTCAATGCGTTGTGGTCTTGCCATGGGACGAATGGAATCCTGAGAGACTGACTGGTTCGGCTGCGCAGGATAACCAAATATGCACTCAATGTGTAAAGTTTGTGCACCATTTTTTGACCGTTCAGACTGCCAGGGTGGCGATCAGCGTGGCGCGGACAGGCGCTGGCAGCCCTTCGACTGTGAGAGAGGGATTCGCGGGATCAAGGGCTTGTTCAAGCGAATCAAAAGTCATCCAGGGGGTGCGTCGCTGTTCAGCCGTAGTGGTGGGTGTTACATCCACCACCCGCACATCCCTGAAGCCCGCGCGTTGCAGCCATTGTTGCAGCGTGGCGCAGCTGGGCAGAAACCACACATTGTTCATGCGGCAGTAGCGATCAGCAGGCACCAGCGTCATGCCGGCGTCGCCGTCGATGACGAGCGTTTCCAACACCAGCTCACCACCCTTGCGCAGTTTCTTCTTCAGCAGGTCGAGATGCTCGAACGGCGAGCGGCGGTGATAGAGCACACCCATCGAGAACACCGTATCAAAGCCAGGCATCGTCTCCGGCATCTGTTCCAGCGTGGACTGCAGCACCCACACCGGTGGTGCCGGCAAGAAATGACGCAAGGCCCAATACTGCAACACCGAGATCAGCATTGGCTCGATACCGACGACCAGTTCAGCGCCGGCACCCGCCATGCGCCAGCAGTGGTAGCCATTGCCACAGCCAACATCGAGTACGCGCCGGCCTTGCAGTGGCGTAAGGTGCGGCAGGAT